>NZ_JALRGW010000033.1:0-20617 GCF_023253315.1 Aestuarium sp. | reverse complement strand
GGTTTAGAGCCGCCGAAGCGGGCGAGTTTTCGCGTCGAGCGTTTCGCAACGGCAAGATGGATTTAACCCAAGCAGAGGGCTTGGCGGACTTGTTAGACGCAGAAACAGAAGCACAAAGAAAACAAGCACTTCGCGTTTTTCAAGGTGCATTGGGTGATAAGGTCATCGCTTGGCGAGAGCGTCTAGTTCGCGCGGCAGCGTTGGTTGAGGCAACGATCGACTTCGTCGATGAAGACGTACCCGTCGATGTGATGCCTGAAGTGACCGATTTGTTGCGCGGCGTTCAGACAGAAATGCAAGCCGAGGCCGAAGGTGTGCGCATCGCTGAACGCATTCGTGATGGCTTTGAGGTCGCGATTGTTGGTTCGCCGAACGTTGGAAAATCGACGCTTCTGAACCGTCTAGCTGGGCGCGAGGCGGCGATTACCTCGGAAATCGCTGGGACGACCCGCGATGTGATCGAGGTTCGTATGGATTTGGGCGGTCTTCCAGTCACCGTTCTGGATACGGCTGGCCTGCGTGAGACCGACGATATCGTCGAAGGTCTGGGGATCGAGTTGGCGCGAAAACGGGCTGAGGCTGCTGATCTTGTTATCTACATGTTGGATATCGCTGAAGATATCTCACAGCATTTTGATAACGATACGCTGATTGTCCGGGCTAAGCAGGATCAGTTTAATAGCTCTGAAATCGGTGTCTCAGGCAAGACGGGCGCGGGTATTGATCGTCTTGTTGCTCTGATTGAAGAGCGACTGGTTGCTAAGACTGCTCGTATTGGCGTTGCAATGCGGGAACGTCATCGAATTGCGCTCCTGCGTGGGTGTGAGGCGTTGGATACTGCGATTGCGCTCGTGGACAGCGAAACGGGAATGACCGATCTTATCGCGGAAGAGATTCGAACAGCGGCTCGGGCGACAGAATCGCTCACGGGCCGTGTGGATGTTGAAGATTTGCTGGACGTCATCTTTTCCAGCTTTTGCATCGGAAAATAGGAGTGTTTCACGTGAAACATTTGGACTTTGATGTTGTCGTGATCGGTGGTGGTCATGCTGGAACCGATGCAGCACATGCCTCGGCACGTATGGGTGCTAAAACCGCACTGGTCACGTTGAGCTTTGACTCCATCGGTGTGATGTCGTGCAATCCCGCTATAGGTGGCCTTGGTAAAGGGCATCTAGTTCGCGAAGTTGACGCGCTCGATGGCGTCATGGGCGTTGCGGCGGACATTGCCGGCATTCAGTTTCGTCTGTTGAACCGCAAAAAGGGGCCGGCTGTTCAAGGGCCTCGGGCGCAGGCGGACAGAGCTCGTTATAGGACCGCAATGCAGCATTTGGTCCAGATTCAGCCAAATCTCTCGGTTGTTGAGGGTGAAGCAACCGATCTGATTATGGACGGAGATCGCGTTGCTGGCGTGATCTTGGACGATGGATCAGAAATTAAAGCACGCGCTGTGGTCCTGACGACTGGGACATTCCTGCGCGGCGTTATTCATATTGGTGATGTCCGAAAATCGGGTGGTCGAATGGGTGATAAGCCTTCGATCAAGTTGGCGGAACGCCTCGATGGATTTGGACTACCGCTCGGTCGATTGAAAACAGGCACGCCGCCGCGGCTCGATGGTCGCACGATTGACTGGACAGACCTTGAAAGCCAGCCAGGTGATGATGAGCCATCGCTCTTTTCGTTCTTATCCAAGTCCGTCACTGCACCGCAAATTTCTTGCGGAATTACCCACACAAACGAAAAAACACACGAGATTATCCGCGATAACCTGTCTCGTTCCGCGATGTATGGTGGACACATTGAGGGGATCGGTCCGCGGTATTGCCCGTCGATTGAAGATAAAGTCGTGCGTTTTGCTGACAAATCCTCGCATCAAGTTTTCCTTGAACCAGAAGGTGTCGATGATCCGACGATTTACCCGAATGGCATTTCGACATCGCTCCCCGTCGACGTGCAGGAAGCTTATGTTCGATCAATGAAGGGTTTGGAGAATGTTACGATCCTCCAGCCTGGGTACGCGATCGAGTATGACTACGTTGATCCGCGAGCGCTGAAGCCGTCGTTGGAGCTTCGGGATGTCGGGGGTCTATTCTTGGCAGGCCAAATTAATGGTACGACTGGGTATGAAGAGGCGGCGGCGCAGGGGCTCGTCGCTGGTCTGAATGCTGCGCGGACTGCCCAAAGCGGCGATGCAATCACGTTCAGCCGTACGAGCAGCTACATTGGTGTGATGATCGATGATTTGATCACCCGCGGTGTGTCCGAACCGTATCGCATGTTTACTTCGCGAGCAGAGTTCCGCCTTTCGCTACGTGCTGACAACGCGGACCAGCGTTTGACCGAATTTGGTCGGGACGTAGGTTGTGTCGGTGATGATCGTTGGGAGTCATTCAGCGAAAAAATGTCAGCGATTTCAAATGCACGAGACGTTCTGTCGGGTGTGGCTTTGAGTGCGCGTCAGATCTCAGATGCTGGTGTTAAATTGAACCCAGATGGTCCTGGAAGGACTGCTCTAGATGCGCTGTCGCTCGCCGAATTTGAAGATGCCGAATTGCTCGCTCTGGTACCGGAAGCGTCTCAGATCACTACTGAGGTTCGACAGCAAATCAAACGCGACGCGCTTTATGCTCACTACATTTCCCGTCAGGCAAAGGATATCGAAAGCCTGCGCCGAGACGAAGAGGTGCAGATTCCAGAAGGATTCGAATACACGGGTGTGTCGGGGCTATCGAATGAACTGGCATTGAAATTGAACCGTGTTCGGCCAACGACTATTGGACAGGCCTCGCGTATTGAGGGGATGACGCCCGCAGCACTAGTTTTGCTGCTCGCGCGGATCAGGAAACATGAAAAGGCGAAGTCGGCATGATCGCAGGTGTAGATGTTTCACGTGAAACATTGGAGAGGTTAGGGGCGTTCGAGGATCTGGTTCGCAAATGGACGAAAAAGATCAACTTGATCGCTCGTAACGACGCCGAGCATATCTGGGATCGCCATATCGTGGATTCCGCACAGGTTTGGGAATCCGCGCCAGTCGAGTGGAACCACTGGGTAGATATTGGAAGTGGCGGCGGTTTTCCGGCCATTATCCTTGCGGCCATCGCCGTCGAGAAGAAGCCGGAGGCACGATTTACTCTGATTGAGAGCGATCAACGCAAGGCGACGTTCCTGCGCACAGCGATCCGTGAACTTGGTTTGAATGCTACTGTCCTAGATGACCGCATCGAAATGGCGCCGCCTCAGAACGCTGATGTAATCTCAGCGCGCGCCTTGGCATCGTTAACCATTCTGCTCGGCTTTGCAGAACGACATCTGGCTCCAACCGGTGTTGCTGTATTCCAAAAGGGGAAAACTGCAGACGACGAAATAATTGAGGCAAAGCAATCTTGGGCCTTTGATTACAATAAGGTGCCAAGTATCACCAATGGCGATGCTTGCGTGATTTCAATCAAAGGATTTTCCCGTGTCTGATTTGAGCCGGACAACTCAGCCAAAAATTATTGCGGTGGCGAACCAAAAAGGTGGAGTTGGTAAGACAACCACTTCGATCAATCTGGCAGCGGCCCTTGCCGAATTGGGCCGAAATGTTCTGCTTGTCGACCTGGATCCGCAGGGGAACGCCTCGACTGGCTTGGGTATCGAGCCAGATGAACGGAATGTGACGACTTACGATCTGCTCGTCGGTGAGGAATCACTTTTTGATGCGATTCATAAGACGACTGTCGAAAATCTATTGGTCATTCCCGCGACAACGGACCTTAGCTCGGCTGATATCGAGCTTATATCCAATGAAAAGCGGAGCTTCCTGCTCCATGATGCGCTGCGCCAGCCTGCAATTGATGCTTTTGCCCTCGATTATATCATCATCGACTGCCCGCCGTCTCTGAACCTTCTGACGATCAATGCGATGGTTGCTGCGGATTCGGTTATCGTGCCGCTGCAGAGCGAGTTTTATGCGCTCGAAGGTCTGTCACAGCTGATGTTGACCATCCGCGAGGTGCGTCTGACGGCGAATCCCGATCTCGCCATCGAAGGTGTTGTTTTGACGATGTATGATCGTCGGAACAACCTATCTCAGCAGGTTGAAGATGACGCGCGCGAGAACTTGCGTGATTTGGTCTTTAAAACGGTCATTCCGCGTAATGTGCGTCTAAGCGAGGCGCCGTCTTTCGCGATGACCATTTTGGAATATGATCCGCAGTCACGTGGCAGTCAGGCTTATCGCGAATTGGCCGAAGAACTGATTGAACGAGAAAAGAAATAGGGAGAGGCAGATGGCTGATAAACCGAACCGAAATCGTGGGCTTGGCCGTGGTCTTTCCGCGCTCATGTCGGACGTAACCGCACCTGTTGATCGCAGCACTGGAGCTCCAGCACCGCGCGCCCCAGATCTTATGGTTGCGATTGAACGTATTGAACCGAACCCTGATCAGCCGCGCCGTTATTTTAATGAAGACGCGCTCAATGAACTTGCGTCGTCGATCAAGGAAAAGGGCGTCATTCAGCCACTGATCGTGCGTAAATCACCGCGCGACGATGCTAAATTCGAAATTGTTGCTGGGGAACGCCGTTGGCGTGCCTCGCAGATCGCTAAGCTTCATGAACTGCCTGTCATTGTGCGGGATTTCACCGATACTGAAGTTCTCGAAGTCGCGATCATCGAAAACATCCAACGCGCTGACCTGAACGCAATTGATGAGGCGGCAGGTTACAAACAGCTGATGGATCGCTTCGGGCATACGCAAGAACAGCTCAGCCAAGCGCTGGGTAAGAGCCGTAGCCATATTGCTAACTTGATGCGTCTTCTGAACCTTCCGCAGGATGTTCAGACGCAGGTTATTGAGGGTAAGTTGAGCGCGGGTCACGCCCGTGCTTTGGTCGGTAACGATCAAGCTTCTGCCATTGCGCAGAAGATCATCCAGCAAGGGCTGTCCGTCCGCGATACTGAGAAATTGGTTAAAGTGGATCCTGCGAAAGAGAAAGTGGCCCAGAACAATCGCGTTCGTGCGGCCGCAAAAGACCCTGATACTGCACAGCTCGAGCAGGAATTGAGCGCGAACTTGAAAATGAAGGTATCGATCGATCATCCAGTTGGTAGCGAAGCTGGCAAGGTAACGATCAGCTATTCGAACCTTGACCAACTCGACGATCTACTGCGGATTTTGTCGGTCGGTTAATCGGCCAGAAGCTCTCGCAGAACACCGTTTAGAACGGGCCGCCCAGTTGCAGAGACGCACAGGCGGCCCGCTTTCGTTTCGACAAAGCCCATTTCGGTCATACGGTCAATATTGTTTGAGAACCGATTGCCGCCTAAAGCCTGTAGGCGATTTAGGTCAACGCCCTCAGTGAGGCGCATACCCATCAAGAGAAACTCTGTAACTGCATCTTCGGCGGTGAGCGCGTCAGATAGAGTTTCACCACTACCCTTAGTTTCAACTGCATTGAGCCACATCTGGGGAGCAGTATGGGTTTCGGTCGCATGCCTGATGCCGTTGAGCGTTAGTCGTCCATGCGCGCCAGGGCCGATCCCAGCGTAATCGCCGTAGCGCCAATAGATCAGATTATGTTGGCTCTCTGCGCCTTCGGGGGCGTGGTTTGAGACCTCGTATACAGGGAACCCCATTTGATCACAGATCTCTTGGGTTGCGTCATACATGTCTGCAGCCGCGTCGTCGTCAGGTAAACCACGCAGTTTGCCGACGGCGTAGCGATCACCAAATGCTGTGCCGTCCTCAATTGTGAGCTGATACAGAGACAGGTGATCAATCGCCAACGATAGAGCCTGTTTCAGCTCAATTCGCCAATTTTCAAGCGTTTGATTCTGCCGCGCGTAGATAAGGTCGAAACTAACGCGATCAAACACATTTCGTGCGACATCGAAGGCTTTCATGGCGTCTTCGACGCTGTGCAATCGACCCAAAGCGCGCAAATCGTCGTTATTTAGAGACTGAAATCCCATCGAGACACGGTTTACGCCTGCATCGCGGTATCCGTAGAAACGGCCTGCTTCTACAGACGTTGGGTTGGCTTCCAGCGTGATCTCGCAAGAGTTGGTCATCCGCCATGTCTTGCGGACCTTATCAAGGATGGCGTGGACCAATTCGGGGTCCATGAGGCTCGGTGTTCCGCCGCCAAAGAAAACTGATTTGAGTATGCGGCCTTGGGTCAGTTGTCCGACGCGATCGATCTCTGACAAATAGGCGCGCGCCCAGCGATCTTGGTCGATGGACGCGACGACGTGACTGTTGAAGTCGCAATAGGGGCATTTCGACTGGCAAAACGGCCAGTGGATGTAGAGCCCAAAGCCCCCGTTTTCCCAATCCTCAGGCAAAGCAACCCTTTACCAGTTTGGCGAACGCGTCCGCACGGTGGCTGATCTTGTTCTTCTCCCAACGGTCCATTTCACCAAACGTGATGTCGTAGCCGTCGGGTTGGAAAATGGGGTCGTAGCCGTGGCCTTGGTCGCCGCGCATCGGCCAAACGATCTGTCCAGACATGATCCCAGGGAACACTTCGTCGTGTCCGTCTGGCCAAGCCAAAACTAGCGTACAGCAAAAACGAGCGGTCCGTGGGAAGGGGGCGTTAACCTCTTCCAATTTTGCCCACGTTTTCTCCATCGCCATGACGAAATCACGGCCGTTTGGCGTTTCGGCCCAGTCTGCAGTGTAGACACCCGGTGCGCCATCTAGCCCGTCGATCTCGATCCCTGAATCGTCCGAGAGAGCAGGCAAACCAGTCTCTTTTGCAGCGTAATGTGCCTTGATCCGTGCGTTGCCGACAAAGGTGGACTCGGTTTCTTCAGGCTCAGATAGGCCATGATCCGCAGCAGAGGTCAGCGTGATCCCGAACGGGCCGAGGAGATCAGCGATCTCCTCGAGCTTGCCTTTGTTGTGAGTGGCAACGACTAGTTCTTTCCCGTCAAACCGCCGTGTCATTTTACCGCCTGAAGCTGGGCTGCAACGAGTTCAGCAATCCCTTTGTCCGCGAGATCCATCAGCTTTGCCATTTGATCACGGGTAAATGTTGCGCCTTCAGCGCTCATCTGGACTTCGACCAGACGGTCGCCCGCCATGACAAAGTTGCCGTCTACGCCCGCTTCGGAGTCTTCGGGATAGTCGAGGTCCAGAACAGGCTGGCCCGCGTAGATCCCACAGGACACTGCTGCAACAGGGTTCACCAGCGGATCAGAGATAACGTCGCCAGCCTTCATCAGCTTGTTCACGGCGAGTTTCAGCGCGACCCAGCCGCCAGTGATCGATGCGCAGCGGGTTCCGCCGTCGGCTTGGATCACGTCACAGTCGATTGTGATCTGGCGTTCACCCAGCGCAACACGGTCCACACCAGCGCGAAGCGAGCGACCGATCAGACGCTGGATTTCAACGGTGCGGCCACCTTGTTTGCCTTGCGTGGACTCGCGGCGCATCCGCGAACCCGTCGAACGCGGTAGCATGCCGTATTCAGCAGTCACCCAGCCAAGGCCCGAGCCTTTGATAAACGGAGGCACGCGGTCTTCGATCGTGGCAGTGCAAAGGACATGAGTGTCACCCACTTTGATCAGGCAAGACCCTTCGGCATGTTTCGTGACACCGACTTCGATTGAAATCGGACGCATTTCATCTATCTGACGACCTGAGGGGCGCATTAAACTCTCCTTTATCTGTTGAGGGTGGGATACGCTGGACTGGTCCGAAAACCAAGCCCGATTGACGCGCCGATCCCCAGCGTTTTAATTGTCTCGCCCTAGGGAAACGCTGAAATGAACAATACGCCACTGTTAAGTGAAATGAATGACCGCTCACGCGAAGTCTTTCGCCGTGTTGTTGAGGGGTATCTGGACACTGGTGCGCCCGTCGGGTCGCGCACTTTGTCCCGCGAAATGTCTGAAAAGGTCAGCGCGGCGACGATCCGCAACGTGATGCAGGACCTCGAATACCTCGGCCTCGTCGGTAGTCCTCATGTGTCGGCTGGCCGTATTCCGACCCAAACGGGCCTTCGTATGTTTGTAGATGGTCTGCTTGAGGTGTCTCTCAGCGGGGATGACCGTGAAAAGATCGACCAAACGCTAGACGCGGCCAATGGCGATGTGAATGTGCTCTTGGATCGGGTTGGGTCTGCGCTGTCTGGTGTGACCCGTGGGGCATCTTTGGTTCTGACGCCGAAACACGAAGCCCCGATCAAGCATATTGAGTTCGTATCGCTCGGCCCAGATCGCGCACTGGTCGTTCTTGTGTTTGCGGATGGCCATGTGGAGAACCGTCTTTTCACGCCGCCTGCTGGTCAAACGCCGAGTTCACTTCGTGAGGCCGCGAACTTCGTCAATTCTTTTGCCGAGGGCCGTACGCTATCCGAGCTGTCTACGGTCATGACCCGCGAGATCAACGCAAGGCGTCAAGAAATTGACAGTCTTGCCGCGCAGCTGGTCGAGAGTGGTATCGCTGTCTGGGAAAACAAGGGCGAATCGACCGAGCGCCTTATCGTGCGCGGACGAGGCAATCTGCTTGCTGATCAAGAGAGCGGTATCGACCTAGAACGCATTCGGAGCCTGTTTGATGACCTTGAACGCAAGCAAGATATCTCTGAATTCCTAGAACTTGCCGAAGAAGGCGAGGGCGTTCGCATTTTTATTGGCTCAGAGAACAAGCTTTTTTCACTTTCGGGTTCCTCTTTGGTGGTTTCTCCATATATGAACGCCGACCGTAAGATCATTGGCGCTGTTGGCGTCATTGGGCCGACTCGTCTCAATTACGGACGGATCGTGCCAATCGTAGATTATACAGCGCAACTGGTCGGGCGTGTCCTGTCCGGACAAAGTTGAGGAATAGAAATGAGCGAAGAACCGAAAAGCCTTGATGAACTTGCTGCCGAGGCTGACGAAATTGAACTGGGTGCAGAAGATCAGGCCGAAGGCGAGGGCGAAGTTGATGTGGTTGCTCAACTGACCGCAGAGCGCGATGAGTTCAAAGACCGCTTCTTGCGTGCTGTGGCTGATGCCGAAAACTCGCGCCGCCGTGCAGAGCGTGATCGTCGCGAAGCCGAAAACTATGGCGGTTCGAAACTCGCGCGCGATTTGCTGCCTGTTTACGACAACATGCACCGAGCGATTGATGCGATTTCTGAAGATCAGCGCGAAGCTCAAGCCGCTCTGATTGAGGGTATCGAACTGACCATGCGCGAGCTGCTGAACGTGTTCGCAAAGCATGGCATCACCAAGATTGAACCGGCGGTTGGCGACAAATTCGATCCGCAGCAGCATGAGGCGATGTTTGAAGCACCGCTCCCAGGCACCAAAGCGGGTGACATCATTCAGATTTCCGCGCTTGGCTTTATGCTCCACGACCGTCTGCTGCGCCCTGCGCAGGTCGGTGTGTCGTCGATGCCTGCGTCCTAATCGGACCACACACAATCAGTCAAAATTCGGAGCTGGCGTTATTTTTGCGCCAGCTCTTTTAGTTCGTAGAGTAGGGATAGCGCCTCTTTGGGCGATAGGTCGTCTGGGAAAATATCCTTGAGACGGTCTTCGACTTCGGACTGTGCGGATTTCGCAGGCGTGGGTGCTGGGGCAACGGCGGCAAAGAGCGGCAGGTCGTCAATCAGCGCTTTCTGGGCCGTGCCGCCTTCGCGTTCACCTTTTTCCAGTGCTTCCAGAACGACCTTGGCTCTGTTCACAACGGCAGTGGGCAAACCAGCTAGGCGCGCGACCTGAACGCCGTAGCTGCGGTCCGCCGTGCCACGTTTGACCTCGTGGAGGAAGATCACATCGCCATCCCATTCCTTCACGGTGACAGTCGCGTTGTCGACGCCGTCGAGTTCGTCCGCAAGCTGGCACATTTCATGGTAATGCGTCGCGAACAGTGCGCGGCAACGGTTCACGTCATGCAGATGCTCTAGCGTTGCCCAAGCGATCGACAGGCCGTCGTATGTCGCTGTCCCGCGTCCGATTTCGTCCAAGATGACCAAGGCGCGGTCGTCTGCTTGGTTCAGGATCGCTGCGGTTTCCACCATCTCGACCATAAATGTCGAACGGCCACGGGCGAGGTCATCGGAGGCACCCACGCGGCTAAAGATCTGACTAACCAAACCAATGTGCGCTGACTGTGCAGGCACCCAAGCTCCCATCTGCGCCAGCACCGCGATCAGTGCGTTCTGACGAAGGAAGGTCGATTTACCAGCCATGTTCGGACCAGTGAGCAGCCAGATGTTCGACTTGGACAGGTCGGTATCGTTCGCCACAAACGGGTCGCCCGATTTCTTCAACGATTGTTCCACGACAGGGTGGCGCCCCTTGGAAATGTTAAAGGCGCGGCTCATATCGACGACCGGGCGGGTCCAATCCTCGGCCTTTGCAAGATCAGCGAGGGCGGCAGATACGTCCAGTTCAGATAGCGCCCGAGCAAGAGCCGAAAGAGGGGCAGCCTGCGCAATAATAGCCTCTCTTAAGCTGGAATAGAGACGTTTCTCGATCTCCAGCGCACGACCACCCGCGTTCAGAATCTTCGTTTCAATCTCGCTCAATGGAACGGTGGTGAAACGCACCTGATTGGCGGTGGTTTGGCGGTGGATAAAGGTTTCGTTCAGCGGTGGCGTCATCATCTTTTCCGCGTGGGTCGCGGTGGTTTCGATGAAGTAGCCCAGAACGTTGTTGTGCTTGATCTTGAGGCTTGGAACCCCAGAGAG
The DNA here is from genome assembly GCF_023253315.1 of Aestuarium sp. Taxonomy (NCBI): domain Bacteria; kingdom Pseudomonadati; phylum Pseudomonadota; class Alphaproteobacteria; order Rhodobacterales; family Paracoccaceae; genus Aestuarium; species Aestuarium sp. The sequence goes on along the minus strand of NZ_JALRGW010000033.1, from coordinate 9,940 downwards.
CTCTGAATACTCCGCCTGCATTGCTGCAATCACGCTGCGGCCTTCGTCCCGAAGGGTGCGCGCTTCGTCGAGTTCCTCGTCATAACCCGGCGCGATGAAGCCACCATCGCGGGTCAGTAGCGGCGGTTCTGCGATCAGTGCTTGATCCAAGAGGTCCAAGAGGTCGTCATGCCCGATCAGGTCGCCCGTCACTGACTGTAGATGGTCGGGCAAGCTGTCTGGCAAACTGGCCGCGATCTGCTCTGCCTGACCCAACGTGTTTCTGATTGCCGTCATATCCCGCGGGCCTGCCCGATCAAGTGCGAGGCGGGAGAGGGCGCGGTCAATGTCATGCACACCGCGGAGCCCATCGCGGATCGATTGGCGTAGTTTGGTTTCTTCGACAAAATAGCTCACCGCATCCTGTCGGGCCTGAATGGTGTCGATTGTGCGTGATGGAGAGGACAAGCGACGCTCTAGCAAGCGGGCGCCAGCAGCTGTAACCGTGCGGTCAATCGTAGCGAGGAGCGATCCAGCACGACCGCCCGCCATAGAGTGGGTCAACTCAAGCGACCGACGCGTCGCGGCGTCGATCTGCATATTGGCCGTTTCGCCTTCGGCAACAGGTGGGCGCAGGAGGGGTAGGTTCCCTTTTTGCGTAATTTCTAGATATTCAACGACCGCAGCCATGGCCGAAACTTGGGCGCGGGTGAAGGTTCCAAACGCGTCGAGAGAGGCGACATCATAGAGACTGCAAAGGCGCTTATCGCCCAGAGTGCTATCAAACGCTGCTTTACCAAGCTCCGACACGGCAGCGCCTGACTCTTCGACTGTCGCGCGGTGTGCGCTATCGTCGGACAGCAGCACTTCACGCGGGGTGAGGCGCGCCAGTTCAGGCCCAAGCCGAACCGCCGCGCAGGGCACCACGTGAAACGCGCCCGTTGAAATATCGACCCACGCCAATGCGCCCTCATCCCGCACTTCGGCAAAAGCGGCGAGGTAGTTGTGGCGGCGTGCATCCAAAAGGCTGTCTTCGGTCAGGGTGCCGGGCGTGACCAGTCGCACGACATCGCGTTTGACGACCGCTTTGTAGCCGCGCTTCTTTGCCTCGGCGGGGTTTTCCAACTGTTCGCAAACCGCAACGCGGAACCCTTTGCGGATCAGCGTTAGCAAATAGCCTTCGGCGGCATGAACGGGGACGCCGCACATCGGAATATCTTCGTCGTCATGCTTCCCGCGTTTGGTCAGCGCAATATCCAACGCCTCTGAGGCCGCGACGGCATCCTCAAAGAACATCTCGTAGAAATCGCCCATGCGATAGAACAACAATGCACCGGGGTGAGCGGCCTTGATTTCGAGATATTGCGCCATCATCGGCGTGACGTTGGACATAATTTTCCTCTTTTCGGTCGGGAATATACCTAACCAGCCAATGTTAGCGACGAAAGTGCAAAGATATCCCGTTGCGGCAATAGTGTAAGGAAAGGTAATGGGTTGTGGCGCTAACGGAGGAAGCAATGTCCAAATCTAAGGTCACACGCGAGGATGCACTGACGTTCCACATGGAACCAACCCCCGGTAAGTGGGAGGTCTCAGCGACCGTGCCCATGATGACCCAGCGGGATTTGTCGCTTGCCTATTCGCCCGGCGTTGCGGTCCCCTGTGAGGAAATCGCGGCCAGCCCCGAGACGGCATATGACTACACCAACAAGGGCAACCTTGTGGCTGTGATCTCGAACGGCACGGCTGTTCTGGGTCTTGGTAACCTCGGTGCGCTGGCTTCTAAGCCCGTGATGGAAGGCAAGTCCGTCCTGTTTAAACGGTTCGCGGATGTGAACTCTATCGACCTCGAAGTTGATACCGAAGACCCAGATGAATTCTGTCGCGCTGTTCGCCTGCTTGGACCGTCGTTCGGCGGCATCAACCTTGAAGATATCAAAGCGCCTGAGTGCTTCATCATTGAGCAACGCCTCAAAGAAGAGATGGATATTCCCGTCTTTCACGACGACCAGCACGGGACCGCTGTTATTTGTGCCGCTGGCCTGATCAACGCGCTGCACATCTCTGGCAAAAAGATCGAAGATTGTAAGATCGTTCTGAACGGCGCAGGTGCGGCAGGGATCGCATGCCTCGAACTGGTCAAAGCGATGGGCGCAAAGCACGACAACTGCATCATGTGCGACACCAAGGGCGTGATCTACAAGGGCCGCACCGAAGGCATGAACCAATGGAAGTCGGCTCACGCTGCGGCCACGGATGCCCGCACCCTCGCGGATGCGATGAATGGCGCTGACGTGTTTTTGGGCGTTTCGGCCAAAGGTGCCGTGACGACCGAGATGGTTGCCAGCATGGCGCCGAACCCCGTTATTTTCGCAATGGCGAACCCTGATCCAGAGATTACGCCCGAAGAGGCGCACTCTGTCCGTGAAGACGCCATCGTTGCGACGGGTCGTTCTGACTATCCGAACCAAGTGAACAACGTTCTGGGCTTCCCTTATCTGTTCCGTGGTGCACTCGACGTGAACGCACGTGCGATCAACGACGAGATGAAGATCGCTTGTGCGAACGCTCTCGCCGAACTGGCTCGTGAAGATGTGCCTGACGAAGTTGCTGTGGCCTATGGTAAGAAGCTGACCTTTGGCCGCGATTACATCATCCCGACGCCGTTCGACCCGCGTTTGATCCACCGCATCCCAACCGCCGTTGCCAAAGCGGGCATGGATACGGGCGTTGCACGTCGTCCGATTGTCGACATGGAAGCCTACGAGCTGTCACTCAAGTCGCGAATGGATCCGACCGCGAGCATCCTGCAGAGCCTCAGCGCTCGTGCGCGTGCTGCCCAAGCGACTATCATCTTTGCAGAGGGCGACGATCCCCGCGTTCTGCGTGCAGCGGTTCAATACCAGCGCAGCGGCATGGGCCAAGCACTCGTTATCGGTCGCGAACAGGAAGTTGCTGATCTGCTGACCCAAGAAGGTCTGTCTGATGCGATTGACGAGGTTAAAGTCGTCAATGCGCGTAACACGCAGCACCTCGAGCAGTACAAAGAGTTCCTGTATCAGCGCCTTCAGCGCAAAGGCTTTGACCGCAGCGATATCAACCGCCTCGCATCCCGTGACCGCCACGTGTTCGGTGCGCTGATGTTGGCTCATGGTCACGGTGACGGCCTTGTCACTGGTGCGACCCGTAAATCTGCACACGTCCTCGAAGCGATTAACCACGTGTTCGACGCAAGCCCGAAATCGGGTGCGGCTGGTGTTTCTGCCATCCTGAACAAAGGCCGCATCGTTCTCATCGCTGATACTCTGGTCCACGAATGGCCAGACCAAGAAGACCTTGCCGACATTGCAGAGCGCGGCGCTGCTGTTGCCAAAGACCTCGGCCTTGATCCGCGCGTTGCGTTCGTCTCGTTCTCGACCTTCGGTTATCCAGTGTCTGAACGCGCTGAAAAGATGCACATCGCGCCGAAAGTTCTGGATAAACGCGGCGTCGACTTCGAATACGAAGGCGAGATGACCGTTGACGTGGCTCTGAACCCGAAATCGGCGGAACATTACCCGTTCAGCCGTCTCACAGGTCCAGCAAACGTTCTCGTCGTTCCTGCACGTCACTCAGCCTCTATCTCGGTCAAGTTGATGCAGGAAATGGGTGGCGCGACCGTGATTGGTCCGATCCTCGCTGGCGTGGACAAGCCAATCCAGATTTGTTCTACGGTATCTACAGTGAACGATATTATGAACATGGCGGTGCTGGCTGCCTGCAACGTAGGATGATGACATGGCGGTATGGAATTTAGGGTCGATCAACACCGACATCGTTTATTCCATGCCGCATATTCCCGCCCCAGGGGAAACTCTCGCGTCACTCAGCCGACAGGTTTTTCTGGGTGGTAAGGGCGCGAACATGTCCGTTGCGGCAGCGCGGGCGGGATCGCACGTTCGGCATATTGGCGCGGTGACCGCCGACAGCCTTTGGACCCGTGACAGATTGATGGAGTACGGCGTTGATACGCGTTTCATCAAAGAGGTCGATGCCGATCCGGCCCAAGCCATCATCATGGTCGATGCAGAGGGCGAAAATGCGATCATCCTGCATCAAGGCGCGAACATCGCCATACCCGACGATCTGATCCGTGGCGCATTGTCCGAAGCCCAAGTCGGCGACTGGATTGTGACGCAGAACGAAACCAACGGTCAGGCGGATGCTCTGGCCCTTGGTCGCGAAATGGGGCTTCGGGTGGCATATGCTGCCGCACCGTTTTCTGCGGAAGCGGTTGAGGCCGTTTTGCCATACCTCGATTTCTTGATCCTGAACGAGATTGAAATGGCGCAGCTCCGCGATGCGCTGGGCAAGGATGCCGAAGACCTCGGTGTTGCGTCGGTCATCATCACGATGGGATCGAAAGGCGCGGTTTTGATCGAAGGTGGAACTCGCACCGAATTCCCCGCGATCAAAGTTGATCCCGTCGATACCACGGGGGCAGGGGACACGTTCACGGGATATGTCCTCGCTGGGTTGGATCGTGGGATGCCGATGGCTCAGGCGATCCAGCAGGCGACGAAGGCGGGCGCACTAATGGTGACGCGCAAAGGCACCGCCGATGTGATCCCTGATCTGGCCGAAGTTCAGGCATTTCGCCCTTAAAATAGACCCTAATAAGGGGTTTTAGAGTCTAATTTTGTATTATGTTTACATTTGGATTCTCTCGTCCCGCTCGGCAACTTTGGTCGATGAATTCCTCGCTGAGCTAAAGCCGATTTTTCGCTTTTCTGTGCTCGTTCTCGCGTCTAGCCTTTTGATCAAAAGGAGGATGCGATGACTCATGTGACCACGCACCAAGCGGAAGAAGACAGCAGAAACGAAACCATCCTCATTTACCTAAACGGTCGTATCGTCCCCAAAGCCGAAGCTTTGGTGTCGGTCTACGATTCTGGCTTCATGCTGGGTGATGGTGTGTGGGAGGGGCTTCGCCTTTATGACGGGCGCTGGGCGTTTCTAGACGATCACATGGATCGACTGTTCGAGGCGGCCAAAGCGATCGACCTCAATATTGGGATGACCCGTGCCGAGGTGATTGGTGCGCTCGAACAAACGCGGGCGGCGAATGACATGACGACCGATGCGCATGCGCGGTTGATGGTGACGCGCGGTGTCAAAAGTCGTCCGTTCCAACATCCGTCGCTGTCGCGTCAGGGGCCGACGGTGACGATCATCATGGAACATTCGAAACCCTCCATTCCGCGTCCGATCCGTCTGGCCACAGTTCCGCATATCCGTGGGTTGCCGATGACCCAAGATCCGAAACTGAACAGCCACTCTAAACTGAATTGCATCCTCGCCTGCATTGCTGCGGAAAAGGCTGGTGCGGACGAAGCCCTGATGCTCGACGTGCATGGGTTTGTGAACACGACCAACGCGTGCAACTTCTTTATCGTTCGGAAAGGGGAGGTTTGGACGAGCACGGGCGACTACTGCATGAATGGGATTACGCGCGCTAAAGTGATCGACGTCTGTCTTCAGAACGGCATTCCAGTGTTCGAGAAAAACTATTCTCTTGTCGATACTTACGGCGCGGATGAGGCATTCCTTACGGGTACCTTCGGTGCGCAAACACCAGTGTCTGAAATCGATGGTCGGCAGATCGGAACGGGCACAATGGGGCCTGTGACGCAGCGCATTCGCGACCTCTACAAAGCACTGATTGAAAGCGAGGCAAACTGATGCGGATCGCAATGTGGTCTGGGCCAAGGAACCTTTCGACAGCGATGATGTATTCTTTCGGGGCGCGAGAGGATTTCGCCGTTGTCGATGAGCCGTTTTACGCTGCCTATCTGGTGAAAACGGGATTGGATCACCCGATGCGGGATGAGGTGATCGCCTCGCAGAAAACGGATGCTGTGGCGGTCGTTGACGATCTTTTGGGGCCCATTCCAGCGGGGAAACCCCATTTTTACCAAAAACACATGTGCCAACACATGCTGCCCGACATTCCTCGGGATTGGATTTCTGCGGTAGAGAACGTGTTTCTATTGCGTCATCCCGCCCGTGTGATCGCCAGTTTTTCGAAGAAGTATGCCGACCTGACTTTGGCCGATATTGGGTTCACCCAGCAGAGCGAGCTGTTCGATCAACTCGTCGCGGATGGAAAACAGCCCATTGTGATTGATAGCTTTGACATCCGCCAAGATCCCGAAGATATGCTGCGCGCACTTTGTGATGCGCTCGGTCTGGATTGGGATCCTGCGATGTTGTCATGGCCCACGGGTGGGCATCCTGCTGACGGCGTCTGGGCCAAGGTCTGGTATGAGGCCGTTCATAATTCGACAGGATTTGCTGGCGCAGAGAGTCCATTGCCCGCTGTTCAGGCAGAGCATGAAGCTCTGTTAGAACAGGCAATTCCGCACCACGAACGCCTCGAAAAACTGAAAATACGATGCTAGCCCAGTAACTTACCGAGTTTCATGGCGACCGCAGGATTACCAGATATCTTTAGTTTGCCAGTCACCACACCTGTCATCGGGTTCAGCTTTCCAGCGAGCAGCTTGGCAAGGTTTTCGGTCGTTATTGCGATGGTGCAATCGGCATCTTGATCTACGGTACCGATTCCATTGGGGCCGAGCGTGACGACGCCATCTTGCCCGCAGTCGAACTTTAGAACGTCGCTCAAACGGCTTGGGTCTAGCCCTTTTGATAGCCGTTCTACGATCTCTGAAAATAACATGGCCGCCCCCTGTATCTGCCGTGACATACGGCTAGGGAGCGGCCATCAATTGCGCAATTGAAACGCTGCGTCAACCTTTGACGCGGTTGTTCCGTGCAGCTAAAAGCTTCAGACGCAGCGCGTTCAGCTGGATAAAGCCTGCAGCGTCTTTCTGATCGTATGCACCAGCATCGTCCTCGAACGTGACGTGTGCTTCGGAATAGAGGCTGTGATCCGACCAGCGGCCAACGGTATTGACCGAACCCTTATAGAGTTTCAGGCGAACGGTGCCAGTGACGTGCTCTTGAGACTTGTCGATGGCAGCTTGCAGCATTTCGCGCTCAGGCGAGAACCAGAAGCCGTTGTAGATCAGCTCTGCATAACGCGGCATTAGGCTGTCTTTGAGGTGGCCAGCGCCGGAATCGAGGGTGATCTGTTCGATACCACGGTGTGCTTCAAGCAGGATGGTGCCGCCCGGAGTTTCGTAGATGCCGCGTGACTTCATACCAACAAAGCGGTTCTCAACAAAGTCGAGACGACCAACGCCATGCTTGCGACCATATTCGTTCAGAGCAGTGAGGATCGTAGCGGGCGACATTGCCTCGCCATTGATTGCCACTGCGTCACCCTTTTCAAAGGTAACTTCGATGAACTCAGGCGTATCGGGTGCTTCTTCCGGCGAAACGGTGCGCTGGTAGACGTATTCCGGTGCTGCATCGGCTGGATTTTCCAGCGCTTTACCTTCGGACGAAGTGTGCAGGAGGTTCGCGTCGACAGAGAACGGTGCCTCACCGCGTTTGTCTTTTGCGATCGGAATCTGGTTCTGTTCAGCAAACTCGATGAGTTTGGTGCGCGAGGTCAGATCCCATTCGCGCCAAGGTGCGATCACTTTGATCGACGGGTCGAGAGCATATGCGGACAGTTCGAAACGAACCTGATCGTTGCCTTTGCCTGTTGCGCCGTGGGCCACAGCGTCAGCACCAGTGGCGTGCGCGATCTCAACAAGACGTTTGGAGATCAGCGGACGCGCGATCGAGGTGCCGAGCAGGTAGAGACCTTCGTAAACAGCGTTCGCGCGGAACATCGGGAAGACGAAGTCGCGAACGAATTCTTCACGAACGTCTTCGATGTAGATGTTTTCGGATTTAATGCCGAGCATTTCAGCCTTGGCACGTGCAGGTTCCAGTTCTTCGCCCTGACCAAGGTCAGCAGTGAAGGTAACAACTTCGCAGCCGTATTCGGTCTGCAACCATTTCAGAATGATCGACGTGTCGAGGCCGCCGGAATAGGCGAGGACCACTTTCTTGGGTGCAGACATCGGGCTCTCCTTTAATAAGATCGACAGGGCGATACCTTCTTTTCATGGCGCAAGCAAGGGAAGCCCATTGACGGAAGGGGGGTGATCGTGGCTCTTTCTTCGAAATATTTAAATAGGAGCTACGTTATGGCGTGGAAATTGATTTTACACTCTTTCAACATGATCTTCGGCAACCTCGCTGAAGCGCTTAAAGTGTCAGTCGGACCGATCCTGATCGGTCTATTGCTGATCGGTATCAGCTTTTTCGGGTTGGGCCTGAATATCGATTTTATTTCTCAGATGGAACAAGGTCGCAGTTCTAATGCTGGCGCCGCTTTCATGTTCATCCTACTTGCGATCGTCATCTTCACGGTCGTCTTTGCGTGGATCGCAGTTGCATGGCACCGCTTTGTCCTACTGGAACAATATCCAGGGATGTTGCCTGCGTTTAAAGGTCAGCCAATTGGCGCCTACATCGGAAAGACATTGGTTCTGTCGTTGCTCGTTGGGTTGGTCGTCTTTGTTGTGGCCTTTGTTATCGGACTTTTGACCGCACTGACGGCTTCAATGGGGGTGGCGATCTTCCTCGGCGTCGCATTGGGTTTTGCGGTCTCATATATTTGGCTGCGTATCGGTCTGGTTCTCCCTGCAACCGCACTGCGTGAACCGCTCAAAGTCTCCGAATCCATGGCTGCGACCAAGCCGATGTCTGGCACCATTTTCGGTGTATCTGTGATTTTGGCTGTCCTGAACTTCTTGATCAGCTTGATCATCGGTCAGGTCTATAACTTTGCGGGCATCATCGCGTTTGTTTTGGATGTGGCTGTGAACTGGGTATTCATCATGGTCGGAATCAGCATTCTGACCACGCTTTACGGTCACCTGATCGAAAAACGTCCGTTGATCGATTAAAGTGACGCGATAAAGGCGCGGTCGCCCTCGTTTGATACGAGAACCTCGGCCGCGTCTTTGTCCATCCAAAGCGCCGTGTGACCTGCTTCGGTCGGGGCGCTAATGCGTGCGACAGGGCGCGCGAGATAGATGTGGCAGATTTTTTCGGCCCACATGTCGTAATCAGGCATATAGCAGAAACGGCGATAAAACCCAATTTTACGGGGGGTTGCGATGTGCCAGCCTGTTTCTTCGAACACTTCACGGTGAAGCGCGGCAATCGGGCTTTCGCCTGCGTCGATGCCACCACCGGGGAGTTGGTATTCGTCCTCTGGTTCTGCCTGATGGGTCAGCAAAAGCCGTCCACCGAGGGGCAAAATGGCATATGCGCCGGGGCGCATTTTGTATTTCACGTCGCGCCGGATCGGCTCACCAAATCGAATACTCATGATAATACCCCTTGGACCTGCGCTTGATGCGCATATATGGACGCGGTATGCCAAACCTCGCCTAACAAGGAAAGCCTATGACACTCGGCAGCCAGATCGCTTGGGACGACACTGTACTCCCGTTTCAACTCGATGCGTCGGACGTGCGTGGTCGTGTGGCCCGTTTGGACGGGGTGCTGAACCGCGTCTTAGAGCAGCATGATTACCCAGACCAGATCGAAGCCTTGGTCGCAGAGATGGCTCTGCTGACGGCTCTGATCGGTCAAACGCTGAAACTGCGTTGGAAACTGTCACTTCAGGTTCGGGGTAGCGGCCCTGCGCGTCTGATCGCGACGGACTATTACGCGCCGCAAGCCGAGGGCGAGATCGGTCGTATTCGTGGCTATGCGTCGTTTGATGAAACCCGCCTCGATCCGTCGAAGCCCCCGTTCGAGATGATTGGACAGGGTTATTTCGCGATCCTCATCGACCAAGGGCAGGGCACCACCCCGTATCAAGGCATCACGCCGATCGCTGGTGGATCGCTCTCGGCCTGCGCTGAAACATATTTCGCGCAGTCCGAACAGCTCCCGACACGGTTTGAGCTGTCGTTCGGCAAATCCACTCTTCCGGGCAAGGATGAAG
>NZ_JALRGW010000032.1:0-22459 GCF_023253315.1 Aestuarium sp. | reverse complement strand
TGAAGCCATCATACAAATGGATCAGAGGCCATATATGCACTAACTATAAACTTGGACCGGTCAAATGAGGCTGCTCACGAGGACGGTACGCCGAAATGGCGCATGGCCCCCAGCCCGCATGGCGTTTACTGGAAAGAAGGCCAGAAGGTCGGCTATCAGGACGCAGGCTCCTGGACGCTGATGCAATCCACCCCGGTGGATCGTGCGCAGGCCGCTTGGCTCTATGCTCAGTTCGTCACCTCCAAGACCGTGGACGTGAAGAAATCCCATGTGGGCCTGACTTTCATCCGTGAATCCACCGTGCAGCATGAAAGCTTCACCGAGCGTGCCGACAAACTCGGTGGTCTGGTTGAATTCTACCGTTCGCCCGCACGTGTCGCGTGGTCGCCCACCGGCACCAACGTTCCGGACTACCCGAAGCTGGCCCAGCTGTGGTGGCAGAACATCGGCGACGCGATGTCCGGTGCTAAGACTGCACAGGAAGCACTGGACAGCCTCTGCGCCGACCAGGAACGCGTTCTTGATCGTCTGGAGCGTGCCGGTATCCAGGGTGACATCGGTCCCAAGCTGAACGAAGAGCGTGATGCGGAATACTGGTTCGCCCAGCCCGGCGCGCCCTACGCCAAGCTTGAGAACGAAGATGAGGAGCCCCAGACCGTCAGTTACGATGAGCTGATCGCGTCCTGGCAGTAAGCCTTCCTCCCCGGTCGGGGCCTTACGGGGCCTCGACCAATTCAAACCCCGAACAAACTCCGCACCGGTTCGGTACATCGATACATCGCTTTGAGGAGAGGCGGTCATGACCCATATTCTGGCCATTGATCAAGGGACCACATCGACACGTGCGATTGTGTTTGACAGCGCGATGAAAGCCGTCGCCTCGGCGCAAGAAGAATTCCCCCAGCATTTCCCCGACAGCGGCTGGGTGGAGCATGATCCGGCGGATCTCTGGGCGACCACGGCGGCCACCTGCCGCGCGGCGATCGAGAAATCCGGCGGCGCAGAGATTGCCGCCATCGGCATCACCAACCAGCGCGAAACCACGCTGGTCTGGGACCGCAAGACCGGCAAACCCATCCATAACGCCATTGTCTGGCAAGACCGGCGCACCTCTTCCATGTGTCAGGCGCTCAAGGCAGATGGGTTCGAAGAGGAGGTGACTGATCGCACGGGGCTGTTGCTGGATCCGTATTTCAGCGGCACGAAACTGGCGTGGATACTGGACAACGTGGACGGTGCCCGCGCCCGTGCCGAGGCCGGGGAACTTGTCTTTGGCACGGTGGACACATGGCTGGTGTGGAACCTGACCGGCGGCACACAGCACCTGACCGATGCCACCAACGCCGCGCGCACCATGCTCTATGACATTCGCAAGGGGCGCTGGTCCCAGACCATCTGCGACCGGCTGAACATCCCCATGTCCATGCTGCCCGAGGTCCGCGACTGCGCTGCCGATTTCGGCGAGACACGCGCCGATCTCTTTGGCCGCCCGATCCCGATCCTGGGCATCGCGGGCGATCAGCAGGCCGCCACCGTGGGGCAGGCCTGTTTTGAACCGGGCATGCTGAAATCCACCTATGGCACGGGCTGTTTTGCGCTGATCAACACCGGCGATACGCCTGTGCGCTCGCAAAACCGGCTGCTCACCACAATTGCGTACCAGTTGGACGGCAAGCCGACCTATGCACTGGAGGGCTCGATCTTTATCGCGGGCGCCGTGGTGCAATGGCTGCGCGATGGGCTCAAGATCATCCGCGACGCGAAAGAGACGCAACCGCTGGCCGAAGCCGCCGATCCTGCGCAGAACGTGGTCCTGGTGCCTGCCTTTACCGGCCTGGGCGCGCCCTATTGGAATGCCGAATGTCGCGGCGCAGTGTTCGGGTTGACCCGCGGCTCCGGTCCCGAGGAACTGGCGCGTGCCGCGCTGGAGAGCGTCGGCTACCAGACCCGTGACCTGCTTGCCGCGATGCAGGCCGATATGGGCGGGGCAGGGGACGCAGTCCTGCGCGTAGACGGCGGCATGAGCGCCTCGGATTACACGATGCAGTTCCTCTCGGATATCATCGACGCCCGCGTGGACCGGCCCAAAGTGCTGGAAACCACCGCGCTTGGGGCGGCCTGGCTGGCGGGCAGCCGCGCGGGGCTATACCCCGACATGGACGGCTTTGCCGCGACATGGGCGCTGGAACGGAGTTTCGAGCCGTCGATGGCGGATGAGGACCGCGACCGGAAATATGCGGCATGGCAACGGGCCGTGACCGCGACGATGAGTTTCTGACCATGACTGAACCAATCACCTTGCGCCGCTTCCTGACCCGCTTCGCTGAGCCGGGCTGGCTTGATCCCAACCTCATTTTCCTGATCGAGGACATCGCCTCGGCCTGCCGGGTGATCGGCAATCGCCTGCGCAACGCGGCTTTCGAGGACAATCACGGCCTCGCCGGGGACACCAACGTTCAGGGCGAAGACCAAAAAAAACTCGACGTGATCGCCGACGAGGTCTTTGCCCGAATTTGCGAAAATTCGCCTCGCCTCGCCGCGCTGGTCAGCGAAGAGCGCGAAGATGCGGTCTGGATCAAGGACCCTGAAGCTGACGATTACCTGTTGTTTTACGATCCTCTTGATGGCTCGTCGAATATCGACGTCAACCTGTCGGTCGGCTCAATTTTTTCGATCTGCACCGTCGGGACGGACGGTGATCGCGACGTGCTCAAGGCGGGGCGCGCGCAGATTTGTTCCGGATATGCGATCTACGGCCCGACTATGATGCTGGTCCTGACCGTGGGCAGCGGCGTCCATGGGTTTTCCTGTGAATACGGCACTGGGGATTTCCGGCTGACCCATCCGAGAATGACAATTCCGGCAGAGACATCCGAATTTGCCATCAACGCCTCGCGCTATCGTTTGTGGGAGCCGCCGGTGCGGCAATACGTGGACGAATGCCTGGCTGGCAGCACAGGTCTGCGCGGGCGCGATTTCAACATGCGCTGGACCGCCTCCATGGTGGCGGAAGTACACCGCATCCTGATGCGCGGCGGCATTTTCCTCTATCCCGCTGACGACGGCAATCGCTCCGCCGGGGGCAAGCTGCGCCTGCTATACGAGGCAAGCCCCATGTCGCTTCTGGTGGAACAGGCGGGCGGCGCAGCCACGAATGGCCAGACTCGCATTCTCGATATCCAGCCGTCCGGCCACCACCAGCGTGTGCCCGTCATTCTTGGGTCAGCCGACGAGGTGAAGCGGTTGACCGACTATCATATTGCGGACCACACCCCCGCTGCTTCCTGATGAAAGGATAGGATATGGCTCTCGTTTCTCTGCGTCAGCTGCTCGATCACGCGGCTGAGCATGACTATGCGCTGCCCGCATTCAACGTGAACAACATGGAGCAGATGCTCGCCATCATGGCTGCGGCGGATGCCACCCAAAGCCCGGTCATCATGCAGGCCAGCCGTGGCGCGCGCGCCTTTGCCAATGACATCGTGCTGTCACACCTGATCCGCGCTGCGATTGAGCTTTACCCGCATATCCCGGTCTGCATGCATCAGGACCACGGCAACGCGCCCGCGACCTGCCTTTCTGCCATCACCAATGGGTTTTCCTCGGTCATGATGGACGGCTCTCTCAAAGCCGATGGCAAGACACCCACCACGTTCGACGAAAACGTCGCCGTGACCGCCAAGGTGGTAGAGATGGCGCATCTGGTGGGCGTGTCGGTCGAGGGTGAGATCGGGCATCTGGGATCGCTGGAAACCTTGCGGGGCGAAGCCGAGGACGGGCACGGGTTTGAAGGGGCGTTGTCACGCGAGCAATTGCTGACCGACCCGGAAGAAGCGGCCGAGTTCGTGCGGCTGACCGGCGTCGATGCGCTGGCCGTGGCAATCGGGACCTCTCATGGAGCCTATAAGTTCACCCGCAAACCGGATGGCGAGATCCTTGCAATAGATCGCCTGCGCGAAATCAATACCCGCTTGCCGGACACGCATCTGGTGATGCATGGCTCGTCTTCGGTGCCACAGGATTTGCAGGATATCATCAACGCACACGGCGGCGAGATCGCGCCGACATGGGGCGTGCCGGTCGAGGAAATCCAGCACGGCATCCGCTATGGCGTGCGCAAGGTCAATGTAGATACCGACCTGCGGCTAGCGCTGACCGGTGCGATCCGCACGGTCTTTGCCAAACATCCCGGTGAATTCGATCCACGCAAATACCTCGCCCCCGGGATCGAGGCCATGTCCGCCGTCTGTCGCGACCGGTTCGAGCAATTTGGCAGCGCTGGCCATGCGCCTCGAATCAAGCCCATTGCATTGTCTGAGATGGCCGCACGCTATGCAGGTGACGCGTTCGAAACCATTGCCGCCGCATGACAGGCTTTGCACTGACCGCTCCGAAGCGCACGATTTTTGGCCGAGACAGCCGTGCTAGCGCCGCGGCAGAGATTGCTGCGTTAGGCACGCGTGTATTGCTGGTCCGGGGGCAATCCGTGGCTTGGGTGGACACACTCTTAGACGCGCTGACCCGGTCCGGCTGTTGTCTGGAAACCGTGATTTCATCCGGCGAGCCGGATTTGGACGCTGTCCGGCAAGCCGTCAGCGTGGCCAAGGTTCAAAGAGCGGATTGCGTTGTGGCCGTCGGGGGTGGAGCCGCAATTGATTTGGGCAAAGCAGTTGCAGGATTGTGCCTCAGCGAGGGAGATGTCGTGGAGTATCTGGAAATGGGCGACACGCCCTCCCGGGAACTGAACGATCCTCTGCCATTCGTCGCAATTCCGACAACCGCGGGAACCGGAGCTGAAGCGACACGCAACGCGGTCATAGGCGTTCCCGAACGCCAAGCCAAGATCAGCCTGCGCGACCCACGTCTGGTGCCTGAGCTTGCTCTTGTGGACCCCGCCCTGACCGATGGTTCACCCAAGGGGCTGACACTGGCCAGCGGCCTTGACGCGGTCACCCAGCTTATCGAAAGCTATCTGTGCAACCGGGCCAATCCGGTAACGGACGCTCTGTGCGCGGCTAACATCCGTCCAGCCGTGGCCGCATTACACAGGCTAATGAGGTGTGAAGACGCCAAAGCCCGAGACGCGTTGGCCCTTGCGAGCTTTCTCAGCGGAATAGCCTTGGCGAATTCCGGATTGGGGATTATTCATGGTCTCGCTTCTGTCATCGGCGGGCGGGGCGCGGCCCATGGGGCAATCTGCGGACGCCTTCTGGCCTCCGGACTGATCGTGAATGCCGAAGCCGCGACGCGCCTATCCGCGGACATTGCGCGGTTTGAAAAAGTGGACGGGTGGTTGGCCGATGGCCTCGGCGCCCCCGACGGTAGCGGAGCATCTGCCCTGCATTGCTTTGTCGAGTCCAATGGATTGCCATGCCTGTGCGATTTGGGCATTGCCGAGGCCGAATTCGATAGTATCGCAAAGCTGAGTGCGCATGCATCATCCACCAAAGCCAATCCTGTTCCTCTTGAGCACGAAGAAATCTGCCGCATCTTGCGATCTGCCTGAACGATTGGACAAAAAAGCAACTCGTGAATGCTCGCATAGGTATGACTGTTATCCCGATCTGCTTCACAGGTCAGCTCAACATTCGAAACCCATTTCATACCGAATTCACCGTGAAGGATGACTTGCCCGACGAACGCTTCCAAAAAACGGTGATATTATCTACCTGATATCAATGTCTGCTTTGACGATTCACTCGAAAACACCCTGCGAAGCAGCAAATGTCGGCTTCCCGCCCTTTTGGCAGGTGATAATTTCGGCCCATTGCGGACTTTCGTGCGATCCGCGACGAGAGCCGCTGCGAGCCCACACCTCCCTAGACTGCAACTGCAGAATGCTGCCCATGCAGAAAACCTAATGCTTTCGGAACGGCGCATTACTGCCATTCGGATTCTTGCTTATCGAGTAACGCACAATCTCAAAGCCGCCATCCGTTAAGAAACGTAGCACCGATGAAACTCTAATCAACAGTTACCGCGCCGCTGGTGTTCAGATCTAGTTTTGAAGGCATAGAAGGGAGCAGTTTTCGAGAACGAAAACTTTGCGTGACGTGATCTGGCAACGAATATTTGAAGTCTTGTGGTATAGCGTAATGCACCGAGACCTAGATGCGACAAAGGAACCAATCGGCGAATAGGCCCGCACGCCTAACGAAAGGCCGTGCGTCGTGGCCAGCAAATAGCCCGTCTTGCGTGACCAGAACCGTGCGCCATCCCCGTGCTGCGGCCCCCAGTATATCCGTGTGAAGCGTATCTCCACACATCGCAATCCGGTTCTTTGCAGTATGTGGGAGTGAGGCCTCAACTAGATCATAAACTTCGGGAAAGGGTTTGCCGAAAAAGCGCACATGCTCAGGGAACGCGTCTGCGATCTCGTGGCCAAAATACCCCGGCTCGACGGAAAACCCGTCGTCACGGGGCGCGGCCAGATCAGCGTTGGCGATCAACAGTGGCCGTGCGTTACGCTGCATGGCGGCTTCCAGCAACTCCTGTTGTGACGCAGTCCAATCCGCCGCCGAAAGGAATAGAAACTGGTCCACCCGATCATAGTCCGCGGGAGTGTCCGTCAATCGCGTCACGCTGTGTGGCAAATCGCCGAGCGGGTCTGCATCGGCGGCGATCACGCCCCAGTGTCCTACACCCATCGCATCTAGGGCGGCTTGCCGGCTTGTGATGATCTCATAATCCTCGACCCGCAGGCCCAGACGTTTGAATTTGGCGATTGCACCGCTGCGGTCATAGCTGGCGGCGTTGGTCAGGATACGAATGGCGCAGCCTCGCGCGCGAAGTTGATCAAGGCGCATATCCGCGCCGGGGATCAGCGTTTCGCCGACATTTAGCACACCGAAGGCATCGAAGACGAAGGCGTCGACTTGATCTGTGATATCCAGCAGCGAGGTGATGTCGAGCGTGCCCGGCTGTGTCGTGACTTGTGGGAGCCGTGGGCGGATCTCTTCATAGCGGTCGAAAATCCGTTGAGTGGTCAACAAAGCGTCTGGCTTGGTCACGGGGTCTGTCCTTTGGGCGGGGAAAAACATCAGGGCCGCTGGATGATCCAGCGGCCCTGACAGCTATTACAGAAGCTTCTTGCGCAGCGCGGATGAGATGACCTCGCCTGCGATGACAAGGGCAAGGATCGTCAGCAGGACCATCGAAACTTCTTGCCATTGGAAGGTATCAATTGCGCCTTGCAGAATGATCCCGATGCCCCCTGCCCCGACAAGACCAAGAACTGTGGATTCACGCAGGTTGATATCCCAACGAAGGATGCTGATCGCAAAGAACGCGGGCATCACCTGTGGCACGATCCCGTACATCACAACCTTGAACCGCGACGCGCCGCAGGCTTCCAGCGCCTCGACCGGAGCGGGATCGATTTCCTCAATCGCTTCGCCCAGAAGTTTGCCGAGGAACCCGATTGATCGGAACATGATCGCAATGATCCCAGCGATGATGCCCGGCCCGAAGATGGCCACAAACAGCAGCGCCCAGATAATCGTGTTGACCGACCGCGACGACACCAGAATAAACCGCCCGATCCACAGGCAGACGACATTTGGTGTCGTGTTCTGCGCCGAGATATATGCGACGGGCAGCGACAGGATGACCGCGATCATCGTGGCGATTGTGGCGATGTTGATGGTTTGCCACGTGGCCTCAAGGATCGACGGCAAATTGGTCGGGTCCGGTGGCACCATACGGGCAAACAGATCGACCAACTGGATCGGCGCGTCCCAGACCCATTCCCAGATCACATCGATACTGCCCAAGGCCCAGACCACGACCAGCGTGACAGCCAGCAACGCGACATAGCGTTTCATCCGCTGGGCGGGCGTAAACCGCGCCCATTCGTGTGTGAGTGTCTGTGTCATGTCATCCGCTTTCTGATCATGCCGCTGACGGCTTCGGAAATCAGGATTGCCCCGACGATGACCATCGTGATCGCAAGCGCGAAGTCGTAGTCATAGCGCCCGAACGCATTGGCAAGGGTCGCCCCGATGCCACCCGCGCCGACGATGCCGACCACGGCAGAGGCGCGCAGGTTACTATCCAGCTGATAGATACCAAGCCCCACAAGACGCGGCATGATCTGCGGCAAGATCGCGTAGGTCATCGTGCTGAAGAATGACGCCCCGACCGAGCGCATCGCCTCGACCTGACCGAAATCGATCTCTTCGATCCGTTCGGCGAGCAGTTTGGCGACAAACCCGATGGAATAAACTGTCAGCGTCAGCGCTCCAGCCAAGGGGCCAAAGCCCACGGCCTTCACAAAGATGATTGCGACGATCACGGGGTGAAAGCTGCGCGCGAGAATGAACGTGCCACGCCCGATCAGATAGACAGGCTTGGGCGAGATATTGCGCGCCGCCATGAACGCCAGTGGAACCGACAGGATCATCCCCAGCGTGGTGGCAAGGATCGCGATTTTCAGGCTTTCCATGAAGCCCGAAATCAACAGGCCGGATCGTTCAAAGCTGGGCGGAAACGCCCCGCTAAAGATGCGCTGCGCCCGTGTCAGGCCTTGTGCTGTGCGTTCCCAGTCAATGGGCAACGTGGCAATGGTCCCGATCACATAGACTGCGACGGCGATGTAAACCACCCAGCGCACTGCGGGCGATTTTATGAACGGCGGTTTGCGCCAGACGGTTTGGGTGGTCATGCGACGGCACCCATTTCCTGACGGTCCTCGGACGGGGTGCCCGCATAGATTTCATCCATCTGGGCTGCGTCCAGTGCGGCAGGCTTGTCATCAAAAATGATCCGCCCGTAGCGCATCCCGACGATCCGGTCGCTATATTCTTTGGCTTCGGTCACGTTGTGGATGTTGATGATGACAGGCAGGTTCAATTCGCGTGCAAGGTCGCGCAGCAGCGACATGATCTGTTCGGATGTTTTCGGGTCGAGCGAGGCCGTAGGCTCATCCGCCAGCAGAATTTCAGGGCGCTGCATCAGAGCACGAACGACGCCCACACGCTGGCGTTCACCGCCCGAAAGCTCGTCGGCGCGTTTGTCGGCGTATTGGGCGATGCCCACACGTTCCATCAATTCGAACGCGCGTTCGATGTCTTCGGTAGGATAGCGGCGCGTGACGGCGGCCCAGGTTGAAATGTAGCCCAATCGGCCGGATTGCACGTTTTCCATAACGCTCAACCGATCTACTAGATTGAAGCTTTGGAACACCATGCCCACACGACGACGCGCCTTGCGCAATTCCTTCGCGCCCAGCGTCGTAAAATCGGTGCCGTTCAACTTGATGCTGCCCGATGTAGGTTCGACCAAACGGTTCACACAGCGCAAAAGCGTGCTTTTGCCCGCGCCGGACGATCCGATGATCGACATCAGCTGTTCGCCTTCAACCGACAGGTTCAGATCCTTCAGGACAGGCGCACCTTTCCCGTATCTTTTCACAAGATTCTTAATTTCTAGCATGTTGCCTCTCAGATGCGCGTGCCACCCCGACCCAAAGGTCGGAGTGGCCGTGTGCAGGGGGGATTAATTGTCGGCGAGGCCCTGTGGCGTGTATTCGACGCCATTGAAGGCCTGAATTTCACGGATCACAGCCCATTGATCCTGATAGGTGATCGGGATGAATTTGCTAACGCCTTCGAATTCGTCACCCAATGCGGTGCCTTCGAATTCAAACGAGAAGAACGCCTCTTTGATGGTGTTGGCCAGCTCTGGGTCCAAATCGTGTGCCAATGTGAAAGACGTCGTCGGGAACGGATCGCTTTCCCAGATTTTGCGCACGTCGGCGGTGTCATAAAGACCGCGTTCCGCCATGCGGTCCACCACTTCGGATGCCACGGGGGCTGCGTCGTAGTCGCCTGCGACAACACCCAACATGGATTGATCGTGCGACCCGGAGTAGACGACTTCGTAGTCTTCATCAGGGATCACACCAAGTCCAGGGAACAAGGCGCGCGGCGCTTGGTTGCCGGAGTTTGATGTGGGCGAAGTGTGTGCAACGCGCATGCCAGCAAGATCGGAAACCTCTTGGATTTCGCTATCAGCCTGCGTGAACACCTGCAGTCGATAACCGAACTGACCGTCCTCGGCCCCCATAATTGCAAACGGCACGGCACCTGCCAAGTTCACAGCAAACGGTGTCGGCCCTGTCGAAAAGCCCGCGATATGCAGACGGCCAGAGCGCATCGCCTCTACCTCGGCAGAATTTGATTCCACCGCAAAGAACTGCACATCTTTGCCTGTCGCATCTTCGAGGTGCGCAATAAACGGCGCCCAGATGTCGGCGTAAACGGCGGGGTCTTCGACGGGCGTATAGGCGAACACCAAGGTGTTCGGGTCGTTAAACTCAGCCGGATCTGTCGGCGCATCGGCCACAAGATCGCCGTTTGCATCACAGTAGAGCGCATCAAGCGCACCGCGTTCGGCGCACTCTTGGGCGGCGGCAGCAGTTACACTGCCAAGCACCAGCAGACTTGCAGCCATAGCTGCATTGGTCACTTTAAAAGTCATTTAGATCTCTCCCCAGTTTTCTTTCGCACTCCGGTAGGGTCCTCCAACCGCTACCCTGCGATTTGATCAGCCTATGTGCATCGCATAGGCCGGCGCGAGGGCGCCTGTGTTAACACTCAGTTACAGTGGATGGTTTTAATGTTAACAATATTACAAGCGATACCTTCGCACTGTCTTTTCCTTTAAACACCACGCAGGTTAGGCAAAACTTGCACAACGCTGTATTGGGGAGGAACAAGGTGACGCTCGAAAACCAAACCCAAGATCAATCGCCGCCCGTCGTCGCAATCGTAGATGACGATCAAGAGGTGCGCGAGACCCTGTGCGAGTTGCTATCCGGCAGCGGTTTTACCCCGATTGCCTGCGAGGGCAGCACCGATTTCCACGCGCTTGGCGAACCGCCTGCCGTTGATCTGGCAATCATTGATCTGCGGCTGCGTGGCGAATCCGGTTTGGATTTGGCGGTACAGATCGGCGCGCGGTATGCCTTACCTATCGTGATGCTGACAGGTGTCGGGGACGAAATCGACAAAATCATCGGCCTTGAAACAGGTGCCGATGATTACCTGATGAAGCCCTTCAACCCGCGTGAACTGGTTGCGCGCATTCGGTCGGTCTTGCGTCGGTACGGCCATGGCGTGAACCGTGCGCCATCCCTGCCCGAACACACGATTGTCTTCGGACACAAACAACTTGATCTACAAAGCCGCATCCTGCTTGACCACGCGGGCCATGAAATCCCCCTAACGAACGGCGAATATCGTTTGCTTGAATATTTGGCCCGCAACCCATCGCGGGTGATCTCCCGACCCGAACTTTTGTCGGAGCTGGGGTCGGATATGGAACGCTATGTGGACCGCACGATTGATGTGCTGATCCTGCGCCTGCGCCGCAAGATCGAGGACACACCGTCAAAGCCCGTGCATTTGCAGACTCGAAGATCACAGGGCTATTTCTTCAAGCTGGAAGCGGGTTAGAGCTATGCGGCCCGCAATCCACACGCCCAGCGTCAAGGCACGGCTTTCAATTGCGATCCTGACGCTCTGTGCTGTGACACTGATCATCTCCGCGATCAGCCTTTTGCTTCTGCGCAATGCGGAAAACTGGCTCGATACGATCCACCGCGACACGCTGTCCGAGGTGTCCCAAGCGCTGGAGCTGTCGCGGAACGCGGCTGACCTTGCAACCGCCGCGCCGTTTCTTTTGACGGTTCAAGTGCCCTATCAAAGACAAGTGGATGCAGACGCCATCCTCCAAACCATCGTGCAATTGGAAAACCTGTCCACAGGCACAGATGACTTAACGCTGCCCCTTGCGCGGATCCGCCTCGCCATTGCCAACCTTCTGCGCGTGTCATTGCCACAAAGCATGTTGCAGGCCGACATTTCACAGGTCGATGTCGATCTGGCCCGCCTGCAAGACCGATTTCAGCGGCAAGCCGATGCGACCGAGTCATCACTGGATGATCGGCTCGCTTGGGCCGCCTTGGGCCGTCTTGCCAGCGACGCCCGCCGCGTGACCCGTGCGCAGGAGATCATCGAAGTCGGAGAGATAAACCGACGCTACAACCGCAGTCGCGCATCGCTTCCGAATGTCGAAATTGCGACGCAAGGTTTGCGTGAAATCGAGGCGATACTAACGCGCCCCACAACCGATCTATTCCAGCTTAAATACCAATCTCTCACCGCCGCGCTAGATGCGGAAAACGCGCTGTTTCGCATCCGCCAGCTTTCCAGCGATATCAACGTCTATGCGACGTCGCGGGTCGAAACGGCGCAGGAACGGCTGCGGGTGGCGCGGATGCAAACCTCGCGCGATCTAAAGTTGGCACAGACTGGCGTGGCGCTGCTGGCGCTGTTCAGTGCCTGTGTTGCAGTAATCTCGTCGCTGTTCGTATCGCGCTATGTGACGCGCAATCTGCGTCTCGTGGCGGACGGGATGCGACAACTTGCGGCGGGCGATCATTCTGTCACCGTGCCGACCAAAAATGCGACGGATGACGAGATTGGTCAGTTGTTTCATGCTTTTGGCGTATTTCGATCTAATGCGCGCAAACTGGATCGACGGACAGCGCAAATAACCCGCCAGAACACGCTATTTTCCAGCGTCTTCAGCGGCATCAAGGATGGCATTGCGATCCTTACACCGCAAGGCGAGATTGAAGCGGTGAATGACAAAGTGTGCGCACTCTTGAACATTCCGCAAGCCACCCCCGCAAAATCGATGCAAGACCTGTTCGAGCTGTCGGCCTTTCATCTGCAAAATGGGCCAGATGATCGCGGTGGGTATGATGAATACACCAACCCCATGGGCGACGTTATTGAAGTGCGTTCTTCTCTTTTGCCCGATGGTCGAACCGTCTGGCTGTTATCCGAGGCCACAGAACGTAAGCGCATCGAAGACCGGCTAGAAGAAATTCGCCGCGTTGAAGCACTCGGAAAGGTGACAGGCGAAGTTGCCCATGACTTTGGGAATATCCTATCAACGATCTCCGGCAACCTTCATCTATTGGAAACATCCAACGCAACTGGAGCGCCGTTCCGTCTCGGGCGGATCAGGACCGCGGTGGATTTGGGCGTGTCCCTGACGGAACGTCTAGTAGCGTTCGCCCGCAAACAACACCTTGAACCAGAGCGGGTCGATCTAGGTTCGTTGGTCGAGGGAATGCAGGATTTGTTGGACATCGCCCTGCCCGAAACGGTGGCTCTTCATCTGGATCTGGGTGAAGACCCGCTGCATGTTTCGCTCGACCCCGGTCAGCTTGAAAGCGCGTTGCTTAATGTCTGTATGAACGCCGCACAGGCCATGCCCGATGCAGGCAATATTTGGATCACCCTGACGTCGCAGGACGGTCACGCTCTCCTGTCGATCAAGGACGACGGTATCGGCATGACAGAAGAAACCCGCCGCCATGCATTTGAACCTTTCTATACGGCCCGACCGAACGGAGAAGGCACAGGACTGGGCCTATCGATGGTATACGGTTTCGTAACCCAATCTGGCGGAAATATCGAAATTCGCTCAGCCATGGGGCAAGGCACAACCATCGTTATTCGTGTCCCGATTCTGGACACGCCACCGGTCGCCAAGCCCAAGATACCTTTAGCAGGTACGGCAATCGTTGTTGATGACAATCGGGAAACGGCGGCTGCCTTAAAGGTCACCCTCGCGACACTCGGGTTCGATACATTGGTTGCCACAAACTATTCGGAAGCGCAAAAAATCGTCGAACAAACACCAGAAATAACACTATTGGTTTCCGATCTAAATCTAGACCATGGGCATTCAGGTGTGCAATTGATCCAAGCAACCCTAGAACGTAACCCGTTGGCATTTGCCATTTTGATATCATCGCGCCTGCCTGCCCAAGTCCCTGTGATCAAGAAGTTTCGCAACCGTTTCGAAATGCTCCCGAAACCCGTCGATAATACTGATCTGATTCATTCCGTGACCGACGCGCGTAGACGAATAGTAGAACTTACTTAATACTCCAGTTCGGCAGCACGGAAGACGGCCAACCTCCAGAATGTCCGCTTTTCCATTAGGAGGCTCGTCTCAAGCTTTTGAAGCGAATGTCTGCTTCCCGCTCGGCCTTACGGCGCGTTCTCGTAAACAGCGAAAGTTCGCGCTTGCGGCGAAAGGCAACTTTGTCCCGCATACCCGACCTCCGCAGTCGCTGCCATGCTGCACAAGGCATGAATGACAGCACTGTGGAAGCTGCACCGCGGCGATGTTTGATCCGACGAACGGCAGCAATGGGCCGAAATCATCTCCTGCCAAAAGGGCGGATTGCGGTCATTCGCCTTGGCTGACGCCAACGATCGAGTTGCAGGGTTTCGGGCTCCAGCACTATGACCAACTCACTCGAACTTAATTCGAGCCGAGCTTGGCAATGCTCATGTTTAGAATTCAAGACCTAGTACGGGATAAAGCGAAGCCACCAGAAAGGCTGCCATGGTTAGGTTAAATATCCTGAGCCGAGCAGCGTTCGATAGCCATTGGCGGACTACAGTTCCGAGCCATGCCCAAACCGAAATCGCCGGAAAGCAGACCAGCGCAAACGCTCCGGCTACGATGACGACGGACAACAGTGAGCGGTCGGGCGCGTAGAGCGTGATGGCGGAAAGGCACATGGCCCAAGCCTTGGGGTTCACCCACTGGAAAGTGGCCGCCTGAACAAAGGTCATTGGACGACTGTCTGCGCCGCGCTCCTCGATCGGAGCGGCCGTCGCGATCTTGAGTGCGAGCCAGAGCAGGTAGCCGACAGAAAGAACTTTCAGCACTAGGTTCAGCGTGGGCACCGCGTCGAACAGTGCCATCAACCCCGCACCAATTAAAAGAGCCATAACCGATACGCCCCCTGTGATGCCAAGCATGTGCGGCAGAGTCCGACGGAAGCCGAAGTTCGCACCAGACGCCATCAGCATGAGATTGTTTGGCCCCGGGGTGACAGTCGCGACAAATGCGAAGCCCAGAAGGGCGGTCAGGATAGCGAGTGTCATCAAGTGTGCCTCTTGTATTCTCTTTGAGCAATAATAGTGGGAATTGGTCGCAACATGTGATCTAATATACTATTATTGAACGAAATTTCACAACGATTGACCACTGATGGATGCTTTAGACACTAAAATATTGCGTGAACTTCAACGTGACGGGCGCATAAGCAACGTCGCTCTGGCTGAACGTGTTAATCTGTCTCCCTCGGCCTGCCTACGACGGGTTCAGGAGCTAGAAAGAACCGGTGTAATCCGCGGCTACCGGGTCGTGACCAATCCCGAGCGCATGGGGCGAGGCTTCGCCGCCTATGTCATGGTCGGACTGTCCTCTCATACTAAGGCAGCGCAGGAAGGTTTTGAACGCGCTATGTCAGTCGCGCCAGAAGTCGTCGAATGCCATAACATCGCAGGGGCGTTCGAGTATCTCCTCCGCGTAGAGAGTGCCGATCTCTCAGCATACAAGAGATTCCACACGGAGGTCTTGGGCACTCAATCCCATGTAAACGCAATCACGTCCTACATCGTGATGGGTTCATCCACAGACGAGCGCGCGACTTAAAACGAACAAACGACAGGTCCTTGGTCATAAGCCCCTGTGCGCGCATGAACGAACGGGTTGGGCGCGCGTGAACAAGACCTTCGTCGCACCGGGTTCGACAGGCAGCTTTGGGCCGAGATCGTTAATATGGCCATTCAAACGGTAAGAAAGGTTTGTTGCGACGCCGCATGTCCGCTTCGAGCTCATACCTGCAATCTGAATTATCCGGGGACCAATGGCCAAGTAGGACGCATGAACCGCCCCATCAAGGATGTAACGCTAAAGTACTACCACTACGAAAACCACAAACAGTTGTGCAGCCATCTGGCCAACTTTCTGGATGCGTATAACTTTGCCCGCAGATTGAAGGCGCTTAACTATCCCAATGTCACCATAAAACGCATTCCACAAACAACGGAATTAAGATATGCTAAACCCAGTTTGATGGAGATGGTGTTTCCACATCGAATCGTGAGTCCGATTATGCCGTATTCAAAAAAGACCATAATCATTGCTGAAACTGATGCTCATAATCAGTTATGTGGCCTTTGGATTTCGCGTCACAAAGACAGAGTCCGCTTCATGACGACTGAAGATATGTTGTCGTTATCGCTTAAGGATATGGTCGTTTCAGGCGCTCCAATAGACGATATAGAAACTTGGATCAAATCACGCATTCAAACCGCAGAACATGCGCATTGAACAACAGACAACCCGTTGGTCAGACTTGTCTGAAGTAACACAAATCGATTTGCGCGAAGAATACTCTCGCGATCCCGCTTGTCTGTTTGACATATGTTCAATGGATAAAAAGATTGAAAGTTTCTCTAGATGGCTGGCCGAGCGGGACGTGATATTCACTATCGATGATTTACCAACCAAATCAGGTTAATGAAGTTTTGAGCCTCTCTCACTGAACCTGAGCAGCCTCATTTGACCGGTCCAATTTTATAGTTAGTGCGTATCGCAGCGAATGACCGCTTGCCGCCCTATTCACCAAGTATACGCGTTAAACCATCTTCACTGAGCCGTTCCGCCTCAAATGCCGTCAACGCCCGTAGACGCAGCTCCTCGCTTGGATCATACCCCGCACGAGACACACCAAGCGCGATCAACAGGGCGCTTTCACTGAGCTTACCTGCATCAAAAAGATCAAACGCTTTTGCTGCCGCAGATAGGGCAGGGGCTAGGTCAGTCTTGCTGGGCTTAGCAACAACGGGATCAGGTTCAGCAGGTGATAGCTCCTGCTCTTGTTGAGCCACTGTGTTTCGACGCTCAAGCTGCTCGTTCCGTAAATCGCGGCCTGAGTGTAGCCCTGGGTTCATAAAGGGCGATAGCTTGCTGTAAAACCGGTCTAGTACGCCTGTGCTGTTGCCCATTTGCCGGCTGAGCACATGCGTACTCACGCCGCGCTGTAAATCCAATGTCGCGTAAAAGTGCCGCCAGCTGTACAGAGTGCGTTTCTTGCCATCTGCCCCGTAGACCAGCCCAAGCTTTTCTAGGAGCTTTTCAAAATTGCGCGAGAGATTGGCCCGTGCAACGCGCTGTCCAAGTGGTGTGACAAACACATAGTCATCCAGCTTGGCTTCCAGCACATCGTTCAAACTCATGACTTTTAGCTTGGGGTTCATTTCCACTTGGCGTTCAAATGGACGTATGGCGCGATCTCGGGCCACCAATGGGCGCTGACCTGTCTTGCCGTCTACATAGAGCCCTAGATAGGTCTGATCATCTTCACGCAGCCACAGCAGGTTCTTCCATTTGAGATCTAGAGCTTCAGTCCCGTGCCGCATGCCCGTGTTGGCAAGGATAAGCACATAGTTTCGCAGTACTTCGCGTGTACCAGCCGTAATGGGTTTGTCTGTGAGTTTATGGAACTCCCGCAGCTCTTCATAGATCATGCGGTACTCTTCACGTGTAAAGCTGCCCCGACTTTTGGTCTTTATGCCGTCATTGATCGGCTTTGGACGTATAGCATGGGTGATCCAGCCACGTTGCTCTGCTTCATCCAACACACGGTTCAAAGCTGTATTGTGCGTATTGATGGTGCTGTGGTGCGCTTTGCGTCCCAGCTTTTCCGTGCGCCACTTGCCAAAATCTACCAGTGCCTTGGCATCAATGCTGGAGACATCATGGCCGCCAAAATAGGGCACAAGGTATTTGTCGATGGCGGTGATGTAGTCTTTGAACACTATGTGCCCGCCGCCCGCATCTAACTCTTCCTGCATGCGATCCCGCGCAAACTCGGCCACACGCTTAAACTTGCGAGTGCTCTGGGGCAGGTTGTTCTTGGCGCGATCCTCAGCGGTGTAGAAGAACTTCATCGCAATATCAGTTGCGCGATTGACGTCTTCAGTTTTTGTCGAGAAGCGGTGCCACGAACCGTCAGCCAGTTTGACGCGCGCCTGCCATTTGGCGCTGCGTTGTCGCTTGTCCAAGCGCACGTATTCGCTGATGCGGATGGTTTGGGCATCCTGTGACATGAGCACAGCATACAGCTCACACGGGCTTAGGAAAACTCTGCAGATTTAGTATCAGAAAAATCTTGAGCTTTTGTGTGTGGCACACAGCAATTGAGTTCAAAACGGGCTCAAACTGCCGCCGACTCAGCCGAGGCTCAAAACGCTCTGTTCAACACAGCAAACACACTCAGTTTGTGGTGTGTATAGTGTGTATCAAGTGTGTATCGCTATTTTGGGGTGTAAAAATCAGCTAAGTGATTGATTTTATTGGAGGCGAGTAGGAGAATCGAACTCCTGTACACGGATTTGCAATCCGCTGCGTCACCACTCCGCCAACTCGCCGCCAGTGGTGTGGGTGATCTATACAACTTCATTCGGGGGTGCAAGCATGTGCTTTCGTGGAATCTTTACCTTTCCGCCGTTGATCGTTCGGGGTAGATATGGCAAGACCCCAATTGGAACTGAACGAAAGAGTTTAGACCGTGGCAGATTATACCACCCGCCGGACCATGATGGTCGACACCCAAGTACGTCCCTCGGACGTGACAAAATTCCCGATCATCGACGCGATGCTATCGGTTCCACGTGAGGCATTCGTGCCCTCCACCATGCGTGAGGCCGCCTATATTGGCGAAAACCTCGATATTGGTGGCGGTCGTGTGCTCTTGGAGCCGCGCACATTGGCAAAGATGCTCGATGTTTTGGACATTAAACCGACCGAAGTGATCCTCGATATCGCGCCAGGTCTGGGCTACTCCACCGCTGTTCTCGCGCACATGGCCGAGTTCGTGATCGGCGTCGAAGACGACGAATCCCGCGCGGAAGAGGCTCAATCGATTCTCTCTGAGCAGGGCATTGATAACGCGGCGATCATCTCGGGCGCTCTGGCTGAGGGTGCTGCAAAGTCTGGCCCTTACGATGTCATCATCCTGCAAGGCGCTGTCGAAGTGCTGCCTGATTCTCTGCTCGCGCAGTTGAAAGACGGTGGTCGCATCGTATCTATCTTTGCAGAAGGCGATCTGGGCGTTGTCCGTATTGGTTACAAAATGGACCAACGGATTAACTGGCGTATGGCGTTTAACGCTGGCGCGCCTGTTTTGACTGGGTTCGCTAAGAAAGCAGAATTCGCCCTTTGACAATTTGCCGCGATTTCGGCGGTTGCGCGAAGAGGCCCAAAAGCATAAAGGAATTGTTATGTTTCGAAAAACTTTTGCCTCTGCGGCCGCCGTCGTCGCGCTGATTGTTACCTCTCCCGCTGCCTTTGCTGAAACGCTGGGTGGCGCGCTGGTTTCGGCGTATAATTCCAGTGGTCTATTGGACCAAAACCGCGCGGTCCTGCGTGCTGCCGACGAAGATGTCGCCTCTGCTATGGCCTCGCTGCGTCCTACATTGTCCTATAGCGCGAACGCGACGCATTCGCCGGACAATTCTGGTGCTGAGTATTGGACCGAAACCTACAGCCTGATTTCGCAACTGACCCTGTATCAAGGTGGCGCGAACAAGCTAGCACTCGATGCGAGCAAAGAGCTTGTATTAGGTGCCCGCGAAGACCTCGTTGCAGCAGAGCAAAACGTTCTGCTCTCTGCGATTTCCGCTTATCTGGGTGTGCGCACCGCGCAAGAATTCGTAAACCTGCGTCAATCGAACGTCCGCGTGCTGTCCGAAGAACTGCGTGCCGCGCAGGACCGTTTCAGCGTGGGTGAAGTCACCCGCACCGACGTGTCGCTGGCTGAGGCACAGCTTGCCTCGGCTCGCAGCCTTTTGGCCGTCGCGCAGGGTGATCTGATCCAAGCCCAAGAACAATACCGTGTCGCCGTTGGCACCCCACCTGTTTCGCTGCAAAGCGCACCGCGTGCGGATGTTGGAATGACGCAAGACGCGGCAACCGAATACGCGCTGCGTGCGCACCCGTCGATCCTTTCGGTCCAGCACGCGATTGCGGCGGCTGAACTGGGTGTTCGCATCGCTCAAGCGTCGAACATGCCTTCCGTTGATCTGAGCGCGTCCTTTACTGAACGCCGCGTCGATGGTGGCAGCTTTAACGACAGCACCTCTTATGGCGTGTCGGTCTCTGGTCCGATCTACGCAGGTGGCGCGATCTCGAGCGCGGTCCGCAAGGCAAATGCGCAACGCGATCAGGCGCGTGCGGGTCTGCATCTGACAACGCTGAGTGTTGAGCAGGGCGTGACAAATGCGTTCTCGAACTACCGTGCGGCTGTGGCGGCGTCGGATGCCTATCGTCAGGGCGTTGCGGCAGCGCAGCTTGCCTTTGATGGTGTCCGCGAAGAGGCCGCCGCTGGGTCGCGCACAACGATTGACGTGCTGAACGCCGAACAATCTTTGCTCGATGCACGGGCGAACTTGGTTCAGGCAAACGCCAATGTCGTTCTGGCCAGCTACAACATTCTCTACGCAACGGGTCTTTTGACGGCAGAGCATTTGAACCTGCCTGTGACCCAGTATGATGTTGAGGGCCATTACAACATGGTTGCAAACGCGCCCATCCGTTCCTCGGCCCAAGGCCGTGCGCTCGACCGCGTTTTGCAGGCGCTGGAATAATTTACCCAGCCAAGCGCGTCGTGTCGGTTGTCTGAGAGCGTAGCTTTCGTTACACTCACCGTTGAGTGAGCAGGAAAATCGTTATGTCTGACCAACGCGCAAATGTAGAGATCGAAGATGTCCTATCTTCTATCCGCCGTCTGGTGTCGGATAACGAGTGGTCGGCGCAGCCCGCGCCGCACTCCGTTCCCGAAGACGTGGCAGAGCCTGACCATTTCGATCCGCAGCCCGAAAAATTCGTTCTGACGCCTGCATTGCGCGTGGTTGAACCTGCGCCCGCGCCGGTCAAAGAGGCCCCGCAAGAGGGCTCTGCGATGACAGAACTGGAACAGATGATTGCTGAGTTGGAGCAAGCCGTTACCAAATCAGAGCATCAGGATTGGGAACCCGAAGGCGATAACGTCGAAGATCTGATCGACACGCCCGAACCGTTCCCATCGCTGCGCAGCGCGACCATCGACGATGCTGATGTTCTGACCGCTGATTTGCAGGGTGAACCCACCGCGCAAGACGACGATCAAGTCGTGGCGAGCGATGATCCCGATCTATCGGACCTCGATGGTCAGATCGACGAATATCTCGACGGTGGTGCCCTCATTGATGAGGACAAACTGCGCCAGATGGTGACAGAGATTGTGCGCTCTGAACTTCAGGGGGCATTGGGCGAACGGATCACGCGCAACGTGCGCAAGCTGGTCCGTCGTGAGATTTATCGCGTCCTGTCGTCTCAGGAATTCGAATAAACAACGGGCGCGGCCAGTTCGGCCACCATATCCACATCCAAATGCGTTTCCATGTGTTCGGCTAATGCGTCCAAAGCATCCTCTACGCTTTGGTCATAGTGCGCCTCGGAACGGATGCCAAAGCTGCGCAGGTATTCGGCGCGGAAGCCATCAGCGGCAAACAGCCCGTGGATATAGCAGCCTTGAACGAGGCCATTCTGGCTCTGCGCGCCTTCGCCGCGTCCATCCAGCGTCAGCCATGCGCGTTCGCGATCTGGTCCGTCGGTTTCGCCGATGTGGATTTCATAGCCAGAGACAGGCTCGCCGCTTTCGATATGGCGGGCGTTTGAGAGGGTGAGGCGCTTGTGCGGCTTCATCTCTGTGACCACATCCAGATGACCGAGGCCCGCAACGCGCGAGGGTACGCCTTCAATCCCGTCATCATCGCGAATTTCACGGCCAAGCATCTGATACCCGCCACAAATCCCCAGCACACGACCACCGCGGCGGATATGGGCTTGCAGGTCAATATCCCAGCCCTGGGCGCGGAAATGCGCAAGGTCAGCGATGGTCGATTTGCTCCCTGGGATGAGAACGAGGTCGGCATCTGCAGGTAGGGGGCGGCCAGCCTCAACGATCTCAACGGTCACGTTGGGTTCAGCAGAGAGCGGGTCGAGGTCGTCGAAATTCGCGATCCGATTGAGGCGCGGCACTGCGATTTTGAACGCGCCACCGGGACGACCCTTGAGGTCCATCACGTCCTCGGCGGGCAGACGCTCCCAGATCTGTTCGCCCACGTTGCGATCGCTTGCATAGGACGTGAGTTCACCGGTGAAGATCTGCTTCATCATCGTCACGTACTGGACCGGCAGTGGCTGGTCGAGGCCGAGGTCGGCGTTGACCCGGGCGATCAGGTCCGGGTCGGCGTTCTTGCCGGCGATGCGCATGCGTCAGTCAATGTCGCGCATCCCATGCCGCAACGTCGTCGGAAACAATCCGCCCCGGCGCGCATCGCGCCCGCGCCGCGCGACGACGGCGAGGTTGATGACGACGCGAGCGATGGCGTCACCGTCATCGACGACGCCGACGAGCGCGCGGCGGCGAGCAAGCGGGCGAAAAGGATGCCAGCGCCGGTGATGATGTTTTCTCGACCGTTGCGACGCCGCGAGCGCGCGCCCGAGGGCGTGGTGGAGCTCGGACGGT
>NZ_JALRGW010000031.1:0-24138 GCF_023253315.1 Aestuarium sp. | reverse complement strand
ACTTTTGCGTTCAGCATGTCTTCGATCGCGCGTCTTTCTCGTAAATTCAGTTCTGTATGGGCCATGTCCGTTCTCCTTGCTTTTCAGCAAGATAGGGGATTTGTCGCAACCCAGTTTAGAATGTGCCCCTGCGTCAGCATAAATAGTGCATAATCAGTATTATGTTAATATATATGTCAGGAAGTAAGTCTTGGACAGGTTATCTTACAATGATATCTACTTTAGCGACAAAGATCACATCAGAACGCCCATATAATGAACTTTATTCGTCTTCTCGAAGAAATCACGAACGCTCCGCGCGTTGACGTTCTTTGGAGCTTGATGACTGAAGCAATGGCGGGATACGGCTTTGATCGTTTGATTTTTGGGTACACGCGGTATCGGACCGAACATTCTTTGGGCGATCCACTTGACTGGGTTCTGCTGACCAATCAGTCGCCTGAATACATGCGGCACTTCATCGATGAAGGTTTGTATTTCAACGCTCCGATGGTTCGCTGGGCGCTGGAAAATGAAGGCGCCTGTAGCTGGTCTTGGCTCCAAGATCGGATCGCTGCTGGCGAACTGAGCGCCGCAGAAATCGCAGCCTTAGAGTTTAATCGGTCGATGGATGTTGTCGCTGGCTACACGATCAGTTTCAGTTCCATTTCCGCTCGGACCAAAGGCGCCATTGCGCTGACTGGACGCAAAGGCCTAAGCCAAGCTGATGTGGATCGAATTTGGGCCGAACATGGCCGCGAAATCGTTCTCATTAACAATGTGGCTTACCTGAAGTTAATGACCCTACCCTACTCCCATGCGCGGCCTCTGACAAAACGTCAGCGCGAGGTTCTCGAGTGGGTCGGTGACGGAAAAACGACCCAAGATATCGCACAGATTATGGGCCTTACAGCAGCAACCGTTGAGAAACATCTGCGCCTAGCACGCGACAACCTAGACGTCGACACCACCGCACAAGCCGTTCTAAAGGCTGCATTTTTCAACCAAATGTTTGTCATTGACCCCTAAAGCAACCTAGGCGCGTAAAGTATACGACTGATACTAAGTTAAAGGTAAGGTTTACCGTACTTTTCGCCTCTAAACTTTTACGGTTACCTACAATTGTCCGTGAGTGGTGGCCTTGGGCCTGGGACAAAGCGATGCGGAACCCCTGTTAATTGTCAGGATAACCGTATCGTTCCGGTTTAACCGGTTGCTGGGGTGTTAAGGTTTGCCTTGATGGTCCAGCCCATAAAAAGCATGTGGGTGTCCATCCCATCCTGATATCTGCATGATTTTGCGGCGCGACGTTCTCCCGATGTCGCGCCGCTTTTTTGTTTTAGTCTCAGGCACTAAAACGAAAAAGGCCCGCCAAAATTGGCAGGCCCCTTCCCTAAAACTGCGAAAGCAGAATTATTTGTTCATTGCAGCAACTTCAGCTGCGAAGTCGCTAACTTCTTTTTCGATGCCTTCGCCAACAGCCATGCGGATGAAGCCAGTAACTTCAACGCCAGCTTCTTTTGCAGCAGCTTCGACGGTCAGGTCAGGGTTCACAACGAACGCTTGGCCCAGCAGTGTCGATTCAGCAACGAACTTAGCCATACGGCCAACGATCATCTTCTCGATAACTGCGTCCGGCTTGCCGGATTCACGTGCGATTTCGATCTGAACAGAGCGCTCTTTTTCAACGAGAGCCGGATCCATGTCCGCTTCGCTGAGTGCAGCAGGCGACGCTGCAGCGATGTGCATTGCAACTTGCTTACCGAATGCTTCGTTCTCGCCCGAAAGAGCAACCAGAACGCCGATTTTGCCCATGCCGTCAGCAGCAGCGTTGTGAACGTAGGTCACAACCGAAGCACCTTCGATTACAGCCATGCGGCGCAGGGTCAAGTTCTCACCAATTTTCGCGATTGCGTCGGTTACGGTCGACTCAACGGATTTACCGTTGATTTCAGCTGCTTTGAGCGCATCAACGTCAGAAACGGTCAGAGCTGCACCCGCGATTGCGGTAACCATGCCCTGGAATTCTGCGTTTTTAGCAACGAAGTCGGTCTCAGAGTTAACTTCGATCGCAACGCCTTTGCCGCCAGCTACTGCAACAGCAACGAGGCCTTCAGCAGCAGTACGGTCAGCTTTTTTCGCGGCTTTCGCGAGGCCTTTGGTACGGAGCCAGTCTACAGCTGCTTCCATGTCGCCATCAGTTTCGGTCAACGCTTTTTTAGCGTCCATCATGCCTGCGCCGGTCGACTCGCGCAGTTCTTTCACCATAGCTGCGGTGATAGCCATTTCACATCTCCTGCAAATTTGGGTGTCCGGGCGCCGAGATAGCAAGCGCCCGGTAACGATATTGCGACAGTGCCGCGATTAGTTGGCAGCAGCCGCAGCTGCAGCAGCTTCGTCAGCCAGAACTTCTTCAGCCATTTCTTCAACGGCGCCGAGGTCAAAGCCAGCTTTAGCCATCTGAGCGGACATACCGTCCAGAGCAGCGCGTGCAGCCAGATCGCAGTAGAGAGCGATAGCGCGTGCAGCGTCGTCGTTGCCCGGAACAACGTAGTCAACGCCATCTGGCGAAGAGTTGGTGTCAACGATGCCAACAACCGGAATACCCAGTTTGTTTGCTTCGAGGATAGCCAGGTCTTCTTTGTTTACGTCGATAACGACCATCAGGTCAGGAATGCCGCCCATTTCGCGGATACCGCCGAGCGACGCTTGCAGTTTTGCCTGCTCACGTTCAGCGTTCAGACGCTCTTTCTTGGTCAGGCCTTCGAAGCCGCGCTCAGCGGATTCGTCGATTGCCTTCAGACGGTTGATCGACTGCGAAACGGTCTGCCAGTTGGTCAGAGTGCCGCCGAGCCAACGGTGGTTCATGTAGTACTGAGCGCATTTCTCTGCAGCTTCAGCAACAGGCTTCTGTGCCTGACGCTTGGTGCCAACGAAGAGAACGCGGCCGCCTTTAGCAACGGTGTCACGGATGACGTTCAGAGCTTGGTCCAGCATCGGAACAGTCTGAGTCAGGTCGAAAATGTGGATGCCGTTGCGCGAACCGTAGATGTATTTCTGCATCTTCGGGTTCCAGCGCTGTTTCTGGTGGCCGAAGTGAACGCCAGCTTCAAGCAGCTGACGCATGGTGAACTCTGGAAGAGCCATGTCGTTATTCCTTACCGGTTTAGCCTCAGCGGGGGATCAGACATTCGTCCAACCGGAGGATGGTATGGGATTTCTCCCCATAGCACCCGCCCCCGCCTGCGGAGTTGAAGTGGTGCGCGTTTATACCACGCTCACCCAAGACGCAACCCGTTTTACAGATGTTAAAGAATAGTGCGCTCAATTACCCACCAAATCCCCATCATCGCAATCGCAGCCGACGCTGGAACTGCGATCACACGGCGATACCATGGCCTATTTCCGAACCACAGACCGACTGCAAGGAATGCCACAGCTATGACGAACAACTGACCCAGTTCGACGCCAATATTAAATCCGATCAGCGCAGCTACAAACCCATGTTGCGGCAGACCAAATTCCTCGAGCACAGACGCAAAGCCGAGGCCATGCAATAACCCGAACCCAAAGATCAAGAACGGTCGCCACGGCGTCAACTGACCTTTCATAAAGATGTTTTCAATCGCCACATATGCGATCGACGCCGCGATCAGCGGTTCAACTATCGATCCGGGCACAGCAACGTAACCCAGCGATGCCAAAGCAAGCGTAATCGTATGTGCCGCCGTAAATGCCGATACCTGCCACAGAAGCGGCCTCATGCGGGTCGAGAGGAAAAACAGGCCGAGCACGAATAGGATATGATCCAAGCCCATCGGCACGATGTGGGCAAAGCCTGTTGGAATGTAGCTGACAAAGGTTTGCCAAATCGGCAAAGCACCTCCTCCGCCAAGAGGGATCGGTCCAGAATTTTCGCCGCCAACGAGGTATCCCGTGTAGGGCTCGTCCACTCCGATTTGACGCAGAACAATCGTCCCGTAATTCGACGCCCATTCAAAAGTGGCCTCATTCGCTCCTACCCCAACATCGGCAAAAATCTTCACTGTCGATAACCGAGGGACGTCAGAATTTTCGACCTCAGGGGCAACTACAGCGGCCAACTCTAGAGGCACAGATGCCCCATCTACGGAAAGAACAATGCCTTCCGAAAACGCTGGCCACGCGGCTGTGAACTCGCTCTCTAGCTCCGCCCCCGACAAATCATGCAGAGCATCATATCGTGCCGCCTCTGGCGCTTCGTTCGTATCAACAACAGAACCGAGGTCGATCCCCGCCAGAACACCCTCTAGGTTCATCTCTAGTGACAATTCGATCCGCCCATCAACGTAGGCCAAGTCCGCAACAGCGGGTTGAACTTCATGCGCTTGGGCAGTCGGCGCTACGATCATCACCGAAACGAGAGTTGACAGAACACCAGCAAAGATCACCTTTGCTAGGCCTAAAAAGGATTTGATCATGCGTATTGCCTCACTCGCTCTTCTCTTGCTGGCAACGCCAGCGGTGTCCCACGAGCTTTGGCTCGAACCGCTCGCCTATCAGGTGAGTAGTCAGGGTAGAATTGAAGCGAATATTGTCAACGGCCAAAACTTTGAAGGCCCCAATTTGGTTTACCTTCCCCAACGTTTCGAACGGTTTGAAGTGATTAACCTTGACCTCGAAACTGACGTGGCTGGCCGCGCTGGCGACCGCCCTGCCCTTGCCATGGATGCACCAACTGATGGGCTCCAAATTCTCGTGTATCAGTCTACGCCCACGCTGTTGAATTACGAAAACTGGGAAAAGTTCGCCCGCTTTGTCGAACACAAAGATCTGGGGATTGAACGGGCCGATCATGATGCGCGCGGTATCCCCGACACCGACTTCAAAGAAACCTACATACGGTTTTCCAAGTCACTCGTCGGCGTCGCAGATGCAGCCGGAACGGATCGACGTGTAGGGCTAGAGACCGAACTCGTCGCCCTCATGAACCCTTACACTGATGATCTGTCTAACGGCTTTGCCGCTCAGCTGTTCTACCACGACGATGTCCGCGCCAACGAGCAGGTTGAAGTTTTTGACAAAGCGCCAGACGGCACCGTGACGGTTGAGCGGCTACGCACTAACGACCAAGGGATTGTAACCCTGCCCGTCGCTGCAGGTCACGCTTATATGCTGGATGCCGTTGTGATCCGAGAACCGTCCGGCGATGATCAGACCGAAGCCGTTTACGAGACGCTCTGGGCCAACCTCACCTTTGCGGTTCCAGAATAGCTTGCAGCGGCAGCGTAGCCGCGTCATGACAGGCGTATGGAAACCAAAGCTGACATCTTATGCATCGGGTCGGTCCTCTGGGACGTGATCGGACGGTCCTCAGTGGTCATGCGCGTCGGATCAGACGTGCCAGGCCGCATCACTCGTATTCCTGGCGGCGTTGCGATGAATATCGCGATGACGCTCACCCGTTTTGGGATGACACCCACCCTACTCACCGCCATTGGCCGCGATAACGAAGGCGAAGAACTGGTTGGCGAATGTCAGCGGATGGGCATCCTGACCGATCACGTCTATCGCTCCGAGGATTTGCCGACCGACAACTATATGGCTGTCGAAGGTGCGAACGGCCTGATCGCTGCGATTGCCGATGCGCATTCCTTGGAACAAGCAGGCGATAAAATCCTGCGTCCGTTGTCGAACGGCGCACTTGGAACCGCGGAAGACCCATACGCTGGGCCTGTCGCCCTCGACGGCAACCTGACGGTAGACCTGCTGCGGGATATCGCCGTCTCGCCGCTTTTTGCTGCTGCAGACCTCCGTGTTGCTCCGGCAAGCCCCGGTAAGGCCGACCGCCTCTTGGCGCTCCTCGGCCATCCATCAGCCACGCTTTACGTAAACCTCGAAGAGGCTGGCCTATTGTGCCGTCAAACCTTTGAAACCTCCGAAGACGGCGCCAGAGGTCTAATCGCACGCGGTGCGAAACGGGTTCTTGTGACCGATGGCGGCAAATCCGCATCCGAGGCCACGGGCGATAGCGTCCTTACACAGACCCCGCCTCAAGTGCTCGTGACCCGTGTGACGGGGGCTGGCGATACATTTATGGCCGCGCATATCGCTGCCGAACACGCTGGCGCAGACCGTGAAGAGGCGCTACATCGCGCCCTTTCCGCCGCCGCAACTTACGTTTCAGGAGAACTCCCACGATGATCCCCATGTCCTTTTCCCCCGAAGTCTCTGAGGCCATGAAGCTCGGTACGCCGATTGTAGCGCTCGAGAGCACGATCATCAGCCACGGCATGCCCTATCCGCAAAACGTCGAAACCGCCCGACTGGTAGAGGCCGAAGTCCGCGCAAACGGCGCAGCGCCCGCGACAATCGCAGTGATCGAAGGCGTTCTGTGCATCGGCCTTGATGACGCGCAGCTCGAGATGTTTGGCCAAGCGGACGGCGTCGCCAAACTCAGCCGCGCTGACATTGCAGCATGCCTCGCGTCTGGTGGAACTGGTGCTACGACAGTGGCCGCAACAATGATCGCCGCACACCACGCAGGTATCAGCGTTTTTGCAACGGGCGGGATCGGTGGCGTGCACCGCGGTGCCGATCAAACCTTTGACATCTCGGCTGACCTGCCCGAACTGGCACAGACGCCTGTAACTGTCGTGGCTGCTGGTGCCAAAGCCATTCTCGACCTGCCGAAAACCTTTGAGGTCTTGGAAACCTATGGCGTCCCCGTGATTGCCTATGGTCAAGACGAACTGCCAGCATTTTGGTCCCGTACCTCAGGCATTCCCGCACCACTGCGTATGGACAGCGCCGAAGAGATTGCCCGCGCCCACCAAATGCGCGGCCTACTCGACCTGCCAGGTGGACAACTCGTTGCCAACCCGATCCCAGTTGAGGCTGAAATTGCTGCCTCCGAACTCGCGCCAGTGATCGAGGCCGCGCTGAAGGAAGCCGAGGCCCAAGGCATCACCGCCAAAGAGGTCACGCCGTTCCTCCTTGATCGGATGTATCAAATGACCGAAGGCCGCAGCCTGACCGCCAACATCGCACTCGTGCTAAATAATGCGCGTTTGGCGGCCAAAATTGCAGTAGCTCTACACGAACTGACACATAAGTGAGGTATTCGTGTGTTTGGGCGATTGCAGAGCATTCGCCCAGACCCTACTTATCACACTGACTTAACCGATCGGCTTAATCGTGAACGAATTCTCCCACATCGAACCACCCAAGCGCCGCCACTCCATGATCAGCGGCCTGCGCAACAATTTCCTTGCGGGTCTCGTTGTGATCGCACCGATCGGTTTGACCGCTTGGCTCATCTGGACCGTCGTGGGCTGGGTTGATGGTTTTGTTTGGCCGTTTGTCCCTGGATCCTACCATCCAGAAGCACTGATCAACCGTTGGTTCGGTGACCCAAATCCACTAAGCCCTGACCACATCACGATTAACGTTCGTGGCCTCGGTGTTGTGCTTTTCTTTATCGTCACGATCCTCACCGGCTGGGTCGCAAAAGGTCTGATTGGCCGCAGCTTTATCAGCTGGGGCGAAGGGCTTGTATCGCGGATGCCCGTCGTACGTTCGATCTATAACGGCGCAAAACAGCTCGCTGAAACCGTTTTTGCCCAAACTGAAACCAGCTTTGATCGCGCCTGTATGATCGAATACCCGCGCAAAGGCATTTGGGCTGTCGGCTTCATCTCGATCAAAGCCAAAGGTGAAATCGCAACAAAGGTGAAAAGCGACGACAGGATCATGACGGTCTTCTTGCCGACCACACCAAACCCAACATCAGGGTTCCTGTTGTTCGTGCCTGAATCTGATATCACCTACCTCGACATGTCGGTCGAAGATGCCGCCAAATTGGTGATCTCTGCGGGCCTCGTGTATCCCAACGATAAAAAAGTGATCCCGTCAGACACGAAACCAACGGAAAAACCTTAATCAAACATACCCGCTAGGTCGAAACTGCTCGATTTTCCGATGGTGTGTTTGTGATTGCGCAAGAAGTCATCCATCGCCAGACGTCCTGCTTCTTTGAGACGTGACAGTATAACGGGCATGGCGATCATCTTTGTCGCGACGCTGAGTTCCGTCATCAAGGCATCGTCTTCGATCAAATGAACGTTCACGTCTTTCATCCGACCCTTTTTGACCGAGCCGTCCGCAATCAACCGCTTTACAAAATTGATCGCTCGCAACTCGCGCAAGAGCGAGGTGTTAAAGCTGATCTCATTGATACGGTTCTGAATGGATTGGCTGTCTTGCGGCACCGTATCGCGATACAACGGGTTGATGTTCACGATCACAATGTCGTCTGGCAAGTGATTGGGAAATAGCGGGAAAAGAGCGGGATTCCCCGTATATCCGCCATCCCAATAGGCTTCTGTCTTGCCTGTTTTGGGATCATCGATTTCAACGGCCTCGAACAAAGTGGGCAAACATGCCGACGCGAGGATTGCCTTCGTCGTCACCTCATCGTCCTTGAACACTCTGATTTTGCCCGTCCTCACGTTCGTCGCACACACATGCAGCTCAGGCCCGTCGGACGCACACACGGCGTCCCATTCCAATTCACGAATAACGCGTTCCAGCGGGTTCTTAATCACTCCGCCAAAGGCATATGGCGACAAAGCACGCGCCGCAGTATCCCACCAAAAATAGGCAGGAGAATAGGTCAACGCTTGGGTATAAAGTTCAGTCGCAGGCGCAAAGGGCGCAATCCATTTAGCAAGGTTTGTGTCCGTAACAGCGCCGACCTGACGCCACACCCAGTTAAGGCTTTCGCGGGCACCTTCTCGGCCACCATTCACGAAACCTGCTTTGAACGCAGCCCCGTTTAATGCGCCCGCGGATGTGCCTGAAATTGCCGCGACCTCAACGTCGCTCTCGTCGAGCAAACGATCCAACACACCCCACGTAAAAGCGCCATGAGCGCCCCCGCCCTGGAGGGCAAGATTGATTTTATAGGTCATAATTCCCCAAGTATGCAGCAAGCAGCAAAAAATAAGCCGCTCTAGTACAGAAACTTTCCCGACAAATGTCCCGTCGGAGGGTCAACTGGCGCCCCGATGGGCGCCAATCGTCCACTTACAGCGCAGTCCAGCCGCCATCGACGCTAATTGTCGTGCCAGTGATTTGGGCCGCAGCATCCGAACACAGGAACACAGCCGTCCCGCCGATTTGTTCCGTGGTCGCAAACTGTTTAGATGGCTGGCGCGAGAGGATAACCTGAGCCACCGCTTCTTCTTCGGTCAGGTTGTATTCCTTCGCCGTCGCTGGGATTTGCTGTTCGACCAACGGCGTCAGTACGTAACCGGGGCAAATGGCATTACATGTGATGTCTTCTTGCGCGGTCTCGAGAGCGATCACCTTGGTCATTCCGACAACACCATGTTTCGCAGCAACATAGGCCGACTTAAATGGCGATGCGGTCAGGCCATGCGCAGACGCGATGTTCACCACGCGCCCCCAACCCGCCTGACGCATCATCGGCAAGGCAGCAGCCGTTGTGTGGAACGCAGAGTTCATATTGATCGCAATGATCGCATCCCATTTTTCAACTGGGAACTCATCAATCGGCGACACATATTGAATACCCGCGTTGTTCACTAGGATATCGCAGACGCCTGCTTTTTCGATCAGGGCACGACAATCGTCGCCTTTGGACATGTCCGCCTGTATGTATCGCACGGACACCCCGAACTCCGCCGCCATAGAGGCCGCAAGGTCGTGATCCTCAGGACGGTCCGTAAAGGAGTTCAAAACAACGTCCGCACCCGCTTTCGCGAGTTCGCGCGCGACGCCCAGACCGATACCAGAGTTTGAACCTGTGACGACGGCGGTCTTACCTTTGAGTGACATAGATAGTCCCCTATT
Source organism: Aestuarium sp. (assembly GCF_023253315.1). Lineage (NCBI taxonomy): Bacteria > Pseudomonadati > Pseudomonadota > Alphaproteobacteria > Rhodobacterales > Paracoccaceae > Aestuarium > Aestuarium sp. Next base: position 14,304 of record NZ_JALRGW010000031.1, on the reverse strand, counting down.
CGATTACTCGTTGGGCACCATAATGCTGCAACTGCAAAATAATTCAACGAATCTTCCAGCCAAACGCAAAAGAATCGCCCCAAATGGGAACCGATTCCCAAGTGGGTCACGCAGGATCACATTTGCGGGAAAGCCCAAGAAAAAAACGCCGGCACAAGGCCGGCGTTAAGTCATTGAGGCAGGTTTCATACAGGCAAGAAACCTATCGAGCAGTGCCCTCTTTATAAGCAATCCATTGCCACTATCCAAGCTAAAAGTTTGAAAAGGATCAGAACCCTAGATACGGTTTGATTCAAACAATACAGGCCAACGGGGGATTGTTATCGAAATGAGACCAGTGTTTTTCAGGAACTTGCGGCAGTCGCTGACCGCGCTTCCGCTTTTGTTCGCCTCCACCTTTGCGTTTGCAGAACCAATGCATGGCATTTCGATGTATGGGGAGCCCGCATTGGCGGATGGCTTCATCTCCCTTCCCTATGCCAATCCAGATGCGCCAAAGGGCGGTGCTATGATCACTGCCGAGGTCGGCACTTTTGACAGCCTCAATCCCTATACCGACAGCGGTAAGGTGCCGTGGCAGATCAGCTACCTTGCAGGTGAGAGCCTGATGGGGCGGTCTTTGGATGAACCTTTCTCTCTTTACGGACTTCTGGCCGAAAGCATTGAGACAGGGCCGAACCGCGAATGGGTCGAATTCACCTTGCGTCCAGAGGCTGCATTCTCGGACGGTAGCCCTGTGACTGTTGACGATGTGATATGGTCCTTTGAAACGCTCGGCACGGTCGGCAACGGTCGCTACCGTGGCTTCTGGTCCAAAGTCGGAAGCATCGAGGCCACAGGCGAACGCTCAGTACGTCTGACCTTCAATACCGAAGACCGTGAACTCGCCCTACTCGCGGGTCTGCGTCCGATCTTGCAAAAGGCCCAGTTCGACGGCGTCGATTTCGCCAACGATGGGCCAGACATGATCCCGATCACATCATCGCCTTACGTGATCACCGATTATGAGATGGGCCGTTACGTCGAATTGACCCGAAACCCTGATTATTGGGGCAACGATGTCCCGTTCCGCCGTGGAACGGCAAACTTTGACACCCTGCGGATTGAATTCTTCGGCGACGAAACCCCAGCGTTCGAAGCCTTTAAAACTGGCGAAGTCAACTTCACCCGTGAATTTAACGAAGCCCGCTGGGACAGCCAATACGACTTCCCCCGCGTTCAAGACGGCGACGTGGTAAAGGCCGTCCTGACCCACGAACGCCCCTCTGGGATGACAGGCTTTGTGATGAACACCCGCCGCGCCCCGTTCGACGATTGGCGCGTGCGTGATGCGATGCTGCAGGTGTTCAACTTTGAATTCATCAACGAGGCGATGACAGGTGGCAGCCAGCCGCGCATTACTTCTTACTATTCGAACTCGCCGCTCGGGATGAAAAATGGTCCCGCTGAGGGCCGCGTTCGTGAGCTCCTCGAACCCTTCGCTGAAAGCCTCCTGCCCGGTGCGATTGACGGATACGAACTGCCCGTAAGTGATGGCAGTGAGTTGAACCGTCGTGGCGTGCGCGCTGCTCTCGCCATGTTTGAAGAGGCTGGCTGGACGCCCGGTGCTGACGGTGTTCTACGCGATGCTAACGGTCAGCCCTTTGAATTCGAAATCCTGATCCAAACAGGCGCCAGCGAAATCGAAGCCATCGCCGATATGTATGTCCAAGCCCTCCAGCGGGTCGGCGTTCAGGCCAAAGTGACAAACGTCGACAGCGCCCAGTTTGCTGAACGCAACGGCACCTATGATTTCGACGTCACCTATTATCGCCGCGGTCTGTCGCTCTCACCTGGCAACGAACAATACGCCTACTACGGCTCTGAATATGCTGACGCCCAAGGCGGGCGTAACCTCATGGGCGTAAAGTCCGAAGCTGTAGACGCCTTAATCGGGCATCTCTTGACCTCAGAGAGCCAAGACGATTTTGTAGCGGCTGTACGGGCGCTTGACCGCGTCCTCACTTCGGGGCGATACGTCCTACCGATCTACCAATGGAACATCACACGGATTGCGCATGACAAAGACCTCCACTACCCCGCAGAAATGCCCATCTTTGGCGACTGGCCAGGCTGGCAACCGGATGTCTGGTGGCATGAAGACTAAGGCCGTCCTAGTCGCTGCGACGCTTCTGGCTCTCGCTGGCTGCAACACGGTTGCAGGTGTCGGCGAAGATATCGCAGGCGGCGCGCGAACTGTTCAAACATGGTTCTAAGCGGAAAATCGGGCCGGTTCGCCGGCCCTTTTTATTAGGCGAGCGATGTAACCCAAAGGATCAATGCATCTTCGGGGCTGGTCGACACAACGTTGTGCCCCATTGACGCATCGTAGTAGGCGCTATCGCCGCGTTTCATCTCAACAGGCTCGTAAAATTCGGTGAATAGTTTGACCGTGCCCGTCAGCACATACAAAAACTCTTCGCCATCGTGGCGCACCCAACCGTCGAACTCATCCATGCTGCGTGCTCGGACACGAGCGCGATACGGCAGCATTTGTTTTTTGGTCAGCTGATCCGCCAGCATCTCATGTTCATATGTCGCTGTGATATGCGCACCACCTTCGCCACCACGGGTCATGACCATCCGGCCATTCACTTGTGTCCGACTGGGCGGGGTGAACAACTGAGGCACGGAAATTCCCAACCCTACAGCGAGCTTTTTAAGCGCGTCATAGGTCGGTGACATTTGCCCGTTTTCGATTTTTGACAAGGTCGACCGCGCAAGTCCCGCCTGTTGGGCCGCTTGCTCAAGCGTCCAATCCCGTTCTTTGCGCAACTCACGAACCCGCACCCCTAAATCGAGAGGCAGTGCCGATTCAGTTTCGCCACTTTCGCGGGCAATGCGGATGAGGCTTGTATTGTCGTTTTTTGTCATGGCGTCTGTATACGGCTTTGATTGATATGCTTGCAATGACTTCAAAGCCCTTCTAGCGATGTCACATGATTAGCGAAATCGACACCAGCCCTTTCACTGCCTGTCCAGAGCCGTTCAATATGGCCGACCACGTCCTGCAGGCTGGCCGTGCAACGCCCGACAAGGTCGCCCTCTCTGTGATCAGCAAAAACACAGCCGAGGAATGGACTTTTGCCGACCTAGAAACCGCAATTCGTGGTGTCGCGGCTGGACTTCTGGCCCAAGGATTGACCGTTGGTGACCGCGTTTTGATGCGCTTGGGCAATACGCCTGAGTTCCCGATCTGCTATCTGGCGTCGATTGCTGTCGGGCTCATTCCCGTCCCGACCTCGTCGCAGCTTACCGCGACAGAGATCAGCAAGATCGCAAAAGAGATTGACCCAGCCCTCATCGTTGCCGATGACGGGATCGCTCTCCCCGATCACAACGCCCCTGTCCTGATGGCGTCAGAACTAGAGGCGTTTCACAGCCTCGCGCCTGTGCCGTTTGATTTTGGGCCGTCTGATCGCCCCGCCTATATCATCTACACCTCTGGCACCTCTGGAAAACCTCGTGCCGTCGTTCACGCCCACCGCGCAGTCTGGGCGCGTCAAATGATGTGGACGGGCTGGTATAATTTGCGTCCGACAGACCGCCTGATGCACGCAGGCGCGTTCAATTGGACCTATACGCTAGGTACGGGGCTCATGGACCCTTGGGCCGCTGGCGCAACGGCCCTCATCCCCGCAAACGGAACGAAACCTACGGACCTCCCCGCGCTCATCACGGCACATCAGGCAACCCTGATCGCCGCCGCACCGGGTGTGTATCGTCAAATGTTGCGCTCTGACATTCCAGCCATGTCGACCCTCAGACATGGGTTTTCCGCTGGCGAAAAACTGCCCGAAAGCCTTCGTGAGGCGTGGACCACCGCAACAGGCACCAAACTCTACGAAGCCTACGGCATGTCCGAATGTTCGACTTTCCTATCGAGTTCCCCGTCACGCCCTGCGCCCACTGGAACACTCGGTTTCCCTCAGACAGGTCGACGGATCGCTTTGATCGATGAAAACGGCCCTGTTCCTATTGGCAAAGCAGGCACCATCGCGGTTCACAAATCGGATCTCGGGTTGATGATCGGCTACCTCAATCAGCCCGAAGAAACCGCAGCGAGGTTTGTCGGCGATTGGTTCCTCACGGGCGATGTTGGTCGAATGTCAGAGGATGGCGCCATCACATACGAGGGCCGCGCGGACGATATGATGAACGCGGGCGGCTATCGCGTCTCGCCTGTCGAAGTCGAAGAAGCCCTCGCCACGCACCCCGACATCCACGAGGTCGCCGCGAGCGAAGTCACCGTCAAAGCCGGCACAACCGTGATCGCGGCTTTTTACACCAGCGCCAAAGAAATCGACACTGACGCGCTCGCGGCTTTTGCGGCCTCGCGAATTGCTCGCTATAAATGCCCTCGTATCTTTGTGCGTGTCTCTGTGTTACCGCGTGGCGCAAACAACAAACTACTGCGCCGCAACTTGCGCGCCGATTGGGAGGCCACACATGGTCAAGCTTGATATTTTCGCCGATCCGTCCTGCCCGTGGTGCTATATTGGCAAGGCCTATCTAGACCGTGCTCTCGAACAAGCACCAGACCATCCCTTTACCGTCGAATGGCACCCGTTCCAACTGAACCCTGCTTTACCGAAGGCTGGCGTCGATCGCGCCGCTTACCTCGAAGGGATATTTGGCAGCAAAGACGCTGCAGTCACGGCTCATGTCGAACTGCAGAAACACGCGGATCAAGCTGGCGTGACGTTCAATTTTGACGATATGAAAACCACGCCGAATACCTTGGACGCACATCGCCTCGTGTTCTGGGCAGGGATCGAAGGCCGGCAAACAGCAGCCAAGTCTGCCCTGCTGAAGGCCTACTGGACCGAAGGCCGCGACATCGGTAGCGCCGAAGTCCTTTGCGATATCGCTGATAGCATCGGACTGGACGCGGCTGTTATTGCACGACTTTTGAAGTCGGACTCAGATGTGGAAAGCATTCTTAAACGCGAGGCGCACAGCCGCGAAATGGGTGTCCGTTCGATGCCGACCTATATCGTCGGCGGCCAACACGCTATCGCTGGCGCACAACCCACTGAACTGTGGTCGAAAGTCATCGCTGACATCAAAGAGATGATCGCAACAGATGCATAAAAAAACAGGCGTAACGCATTACGCCTGCTTGCTTTTCTTCTCTTCAGCAACTTTTTCAGCAAGGTCTTTGGCAATCGCAAAGGCCCCTTTGATCTTATCGGCTTCGGTTTTCCACTCGCGGCCGACTACGATCTTGTTGTCTTTGACCTTCGCCATGCCTTTTTGCGCCTGAATAAATTCAACCAGCCCTTTAGGTGATGCGAATTTATCGTTGTGGAACCGAATGGTCGCGCCCTTAGGTCCACCGTCAAGCTGGCTGATACCCGCGCGTTTACACATCGCCTTGATCCGCACGATGAGCATAAGTGTGTTCACCTCTTTCGGCAACGGACCGAAACGGTCGATCAGTTCAGCCGCGAACCCTTCGAGTTCGACCTTTTTAGTCAACGCCGAAAGGCGACGATAGAGGCCAAGACGTACGTCAAGGTCAGCCACATAAGTCTCTGGGATCAATACAGAAACGCCAAGGTTGATCTGCGGCGCCCACTGTCCGTCGTCGTCCGACATACCAATCGCGCCAGACTTGATCCGCGCAATCTCGTCTTCCAGCATTTGCTGGTACAACTCGTACCCGACCTCATTGATGTGGCCCGACTGCTCCTCTCCCAGAAGGTTACCTGCACCACGGATATCAAGGTCTTGAGACGCAAGGGTAAATCCAGCCCCAAGGGTATCAAGGCTCCCCAACACTCGAAGACGCTTTTCGGCCTGAGGCGTCAGTTTCGCGCGCGGCTTAGTCGTCAGATAGGCATAGGCGCGGGTCTTCGATCGACCGACACGCCCTCGGATTTGATAGAGCTGCGCAAGACCAAACATATCAGCACGGTGCACAATCATCGTGTTCGCCGTCGGAATATCCAAACCGCTCTCGACAATCGTTGTTGCCAAAAGCACGTCGTATTTCCCGTCGTAGAACGCGTTCATACGATCATCGAGCTCACCCGCCGCCATTTGGCCATGTGCCACAACGAATGACACTTCTGGCACTTCGCGTTTGAGCCAATCCTCCATCTCGGGCAGATCAGACAAACGCGGCACAACAAAGAACGACTGGCCACCGCGATAATGCTCGCGCAAGAGCGCCTCGCGGATCGTGATGGTGTCGAATTCGCTGACATAGGTGCGGATCGCCAAACGGTCGATGGGTGGCGTGCCGATAATCGACAGATCGCGCACCCCAGAGAGCGACAATTGCAGCGTCCGTGGGATCGGTGTCGCGGTCAGCGTGAGAACGTGAATGTCAGAGCGTAGCTGTTTCAGGCGCTCTTTGTGCTGAACGCCAAAGTGCTGCTCTTCGTCGATGATCAGCAGGCCAATGTTGTTGAACTTCACGCCTTTCGCCAGCAGCGCATGGGTTCCGACAACAATATCCACCTGCCCGTTCGCCATGCCTTCACGGGTTTTCGCCGCATTCCCAGCACTAACAAACCGCGACAGAGGCGCAACGTTAATCGGGAAGCCACGGAACCGTTCGGCAAAGTTCTTATAGTGCTGACGCGCAAGCAAAGTCGTCGGCGCAATCACCGCAACCTGAACGCCCGACATCGCCGCAACAAAGGCCGCGCGGATTGCAACCTCGGTCTTGCCAAAGCCCACGTCGCCACAGATCAAACGATCCATCGGACGACCAGAATCCAGATCCTCTAGCACATCGGAAATCGCCTGAAGCTGATCCTCGGTTTCCGCATAGGGGAAACGTGCAAGGAACTGATCCCACATGCCATCGGGTGGTGACAGAACAGGCGCTTTGCGCAACTCACGTTCGGCCGCCACACGGATCAAACGTTCCGCCATCTGGCGAATACGCTCTTTCATGCGGGCTTTTTTCGCCTGCCACGCACCACCGCCCAGACGATCTAAAAGACCGTCCTCGTGCCCGAATTTAGACAGCAGTTCGATGTTCTCAACAGGCAGGTAAAGCTTTGATCCTTCGGCATATTCCAGAAGAATACACTCATGCGCGGCGCCCAAGGCTTGAACGACCTCAAGGCCCTTGTATCGTCCGACACCGTGATCAACGTGTACGACAAGATCACCGGGTGTCAGGCTCTGCGTTTCGGTCAGGAAATTCTCTGCTTTACGCTTTTTCTTAGTCTGCCGAATAAGACGATCACCCAGAACATCCTGTTCAGAAATGACCGTCAGGCCTTTGGTTTCAAATCCTTTTTCAAGGGGCCATATGGCGAGGTGTAGACCCGTTTTCCCAACGCGCGAGAAGTTCTGCACGGGGATCACTTCGCCAGCGCCCTCATCCTCCAAAAGCCCCATCAGACGTTCGCGCGCACCCTCGGAATAGGAGGCCACAACAACAGGACCCTCAGAAGATCGAGCCTTAACGTGCAGCATCAGAGCTTTGAAAAGGTTTACATTTTCCTGCTGGCGTTCAGGTGCAAAATCGCGACCAATACGACCGCCTGCGTCGATCACACCCAGACCAGTCGATTGTTTGAGCGGCGTAAATTGCAGCACACGACGATCCGCGATGACGGCCTCCCATGTGGGATCGTCCATGTACATCAAGGCAGGCGGCGCTGGCTTGTAAACGCTGTCCATCCGCCCTTTTTGTTTCAAGGCAAACATCCGCGTGTCATAGACGTCTTCGATCATCGTCCATCGGGCGAGCCGCGTTGGCGTGACCTGATCGTCAATCGTCACCGTTGCGGTTGGGACGTAGTCAAACAACGTCTCGAGGTGGTCATGGAAGAACCCGAGCCAATGTTCCGCGCCCGCATGTTTGCGCCCCGCACTGATCGCCTCATACAGAGGGTCGTCAGTGCCAGCCGCGCCAAATTCGATACGGTAGTTCTGACGAAAGCGCGTGATCGCTGCCTCATCGAGGATCACCTCGGAGACAGGCGCGAGTTCTACGACATCGAGCTTTTCCGTTGTCCTCTGGCTCGCTGGATCAAACCGTCGCGCACTGTCGAGAACGTCGCCAAAGAGATCCAGTCGTACAGGACCCGCTTCACCTGGAGGGAAGATATCAATGATCCCGCCCCGAACCGCATAGTCGCCAGGCTCCATCACAGTTGGTGATTGGGTAAATCCCATGCGCACCAAATACTGTTTTAACGCAGCCTCATCGATGCGGCTATTCACCCGCGCCGTAAAGGACGCCTCTTTCAGCAGCCCCCGCGCAGGGACACGTTGTGTCGCTGCATTGAGCGTCGTCAGCAGAACGAACTGCTTTGGCATCCCATGCGCCAGTGCCGCCAAGGTCGCCATACGGGCCGCACAAATATCAGCGTTCGGAGATACACGGTCGTATGGCAAACAATCCCACGCAGGAAACACAACCACAGGCATCTCGGGCGCGTAAAACGCCAAGGCCGCCTGCATTTCAGTCAATCGACGATCATCCCGCGCAATATGGAGCACGGGAGCGCCGGATTTTCCGACTTCATCAAGGATCAATTTCGCGTCGAACCCCTCGGGGGCGCCGCAAACGGTAATGTGGGATTGTGATTTCATGCGCGAGACCTACCCCGCCACGGGGTAAAGTCAACTCAGAACCCGTAAGCACCGCCAAGGTTCTGATACATCCCGTAAGTCGCAGTCACAAAGATCGAGAACATACCGATGAATTGCACATAGGTGCGGTGACGCCGCAAACGGCGAAACAGCACTTCAGGCTCCATGCCCTCGGACCTTATCAGCATCGCTGTATTGATCGACAAAAGTCCCACCAATGACAACGGAAACCCGAGGAGGAACAGTGCCTCCGCGAATTCGATATGGTAAACGAACGCCAACAAAAACAGCCCTGTCAGCACAAAGCACATAAAGCCCGTAAGCCATAATCCGGATTGATGAGAGATATAGAGCAGACGGTTCACATTGACCCGAACAATCGCTTGTAGGTCTGCAAACGGCTCTCCGCCCTCGCGGGCGGCACGTTGAATGAGGTCAAAGGGAACACCAATCACCCAGTGACTGGTCGTCGACCACAGCACAGCGAGCGCAATCCAGAACCAAAGGTTCGAGAAAGAGCGTAAATCGATGACTTCAAATACCGTCTGGGTCCAGTTCACTGTCGTGCCTGATCTTTGTTTTTCGCCAACCTAAACTTCACCTGCGGCAAAGCCTAGACTTGTCGTCATGAAATTTCCGTGGCACCCATCGTGTGTGACATGAAAGGCCCGCTATGAAACCCACCGTCGCCCAATACCCTGCCGCTCGTTTGCGCCGCGTTCGTAAATCCCCTGCCATTCGCGCTTTGGTTCGTGAAAACACGCTGACCACAGACGATTTCATCTGGCCCGTCTTCCTCATGGAAGGCAGCGACGATGAAACCTCAATCGCGTCGATGCCAGGTGTGACTCGAAAAACGATCGACCGTGTGGTCAAGGCCGCCAAAGAAGCGCACGACTTGGGTATCCCCGCGATGTGCCTGTTTCCCTATACCTCGATGGAACATCGGACCGAAGATTGCGCGATGGCGTGGTCACCCGACAACCTGACAAACACAGCAATTCGCGCGATCAAAGATGCCGTTCCCGAAATGGCAATCATGACGGACATCGCGCTCGACCCCTATAACATCAATGGGCACGACGGTTATGTGGTCGATGGCGAAATCATCAATGATGAAACGGTAGAGGCATTGGTGAAAATGGCACTGGCTCAGGCTGAGGCTGGTGCAGATATCCTCGGCCCATCCGACATGATGGACGGCCGCATCGGCGCAATGCGGTCTGCGCTGGAGAGCGAAGGCTATCAGAACGTTGCGATCCTGTCCTACACCGCCAAATACGCTTCGGGCTTCTATGGTCCGTTCCGTGACGCCGTTGGCGCATCGGGCGCGCTAAAAGGCGATAAAAAGACCTACCAAATGGATCCGGGCAACAGTGATGAGGCGCTCCGCCTTGTCGAACGCGACCTGATGGAAGGCGCGGATATGGTCATGGTGAAACCGGGAATGCCCTACCTCGACATCTGTCGTCGCGTGAAAGACAGCTTTGGCGTCCCGACCTATGCCTATCAAGTTTCAGGCGAATACGCGATGATCCAAGCTGCCGTTCAAAACGGTTGGCTCGATGGGGAAAAAGTCATGCTCGAAAGCCTCCTGTGCTTTAAACGCGCAGGCTGCGACGGCATCCTGACGTATTTCGCCCCCGAGGCAGCGCGGCTCTTAAACGGCTGACACCCGCGCAAATCTTATGTAGTGGATGACAGGCGCGAAAATCGCGCCTATAGTTCGCGTGATAGAGCGGCAAAAGCCGCCCCCAGATAGAGGCACGAGCAATGACCCTTCTTACCCGCCGCAATTTTGCGTTAGGCTCTTTGGCAACGACTGTCGCCGCCTGTTCCAACGGTGTTGGCACAAATGCCGCCGCGACAATTGACGCGCGCGTCGATAGCACGCTGTCGTATATGTATAGCACCTACCCTGCGACCCGCGATCTTTCGATGAAAGCCGCTGGTATGCTGGTTATGCCGCTCGTAACCGAAGTTGGCTTTGGTCTAGGTGGATCGTTCGGTCGTGGTGCCCTACGGATCAGCCAATCCACCGTCGACTACTACTCTGCCGCATCGGCGAGCGCGGGTCTCCAGCTTGGCGGTCAGCAATATAGCCACGTTCTGTTCTTCATGACCGAAGAAGCGCTGATGGAGTTCCGCTCCTCTCCGGGTTGGGCCGCTGGTGCGGACATCGAATACGCGCTGAACGATCAGGGCGATACGCTGCGCGCTCAGACGACGACTTCGCTGTCGCCCGTGATTGCGGTCGTGTTCGCTCAGGCGGGGTTCCGCGTTGGCGCCACGCTCGAAGGCACCAAATACACCCGCATCCTTCCGTAAAACCATGACAGCGCCGGCACCCTCCGTTGGCACTGTCGTCCTGATCCTCGCTGCTGGGCAGTCGTCGCGGATGCGCGGCGGTGATAAACTGTGCGAGCTTGTCGATGGCGTGCCCTTGTTGCGGCTTCAGTGTGAACGCGCGCTCGGGCTTGGCCTTCCCGTCTACGTCGCCCTGTCATCGGCAGACCACCCGCGTCTGGCGCTCATCGCGGACCTGCCCGTGAACCATCTCATCGTCCCCGAAGCATCCGAGGGAATGTCTGGTTCCATGCGTGGAGCAGTCGCGCAAATGCCGGAGTGGTCCCATTTGCTCATGGTCCTGCCTGATTTGGTTGAAATTGAAACCACAGATATGGCAGCGGTTCTAGCGGGTCCAACCATTGCCCCCGATGCCCTCATTTGGCGCGGCGCAACCGAAGACCTGCAACCCGGTCATCCGATCCTTTTCGACGGCTCGTTGCGCGAAAATTTTGCTACGATCAGCGGCGATCAAGGTGGCAACTGCATCGTGCGCCCGTATCGCGACCGAATGCATCTCATCCCCCTGCCCGATCAACGCGCCCGACGCGACCTCGACACGCCCGAGGACTGGGCCGAATTTCGCGCAGAAACAGGCCGCTGAAACGCAACATCCCGATGTCTCGGGCCACGAGGGTGTCGCCCAAGATCATCGGGATGGCTGTCTGACCCACCTTCAGACTTGCGACCGGAAAAGTAGCCCCCTTCCGGTCAGCTGCACGTCTTAACGGACCAGAAGTTTGGCCTCGTGTTTTTTCAGCGCACGACGAGCGGATTGATAATCCTGAATGCCCGCTTTCTCTTTCAGCTCTGGGAAGAGTTCGAAAATCTCGTTCCGTTGGCTGTTGCCGATACCTTTGAGGCTGTAATCACCCGGCTGGAAGCTCTCTGTCCACGCGCCATCCGACAGCACCACTTCATGACGTTCAAACATGAAGTGAATGTAAGTCGTGTTGGTCACATCAACCTGATGGATACCCCCGCTACCGACCAAGTGTTTCGCCGCAGCCAGAACTTCACGCTCTTCAAAGTAGAGTTGCGTGAGGTCAGAGGCGACCAGAACACGGTGGTTCGGCGACACAAGCATATCACGTTCCGGCAGACCGTTACCCAAAGCGCCTGCCTTGATCAGGATCGGCTTGAGGTGCGGGTTCGCAATCAGCTGCTTGCCCGGCATCTCTTTCTGACCCAACCAAGCAATCTCTTGGATGCCATTGTCGCGGGTGATGATCTTGTCACCAACATGGAGCTGTTCCACAGGAACCTGGCCACGCGGTGTCGCGATCAACGTACCTGGTGTGAAGCACGGAATAACATTCTCGATTTCCGAGAAGGTCATCACGGACCCATCGTTGAAGAACACAGTCCCAGCTTCAGGATCGTTGCTGTTGTAGACGATATGATCGACACCGCTGCCGGTCAGGTTCAGCACGTCAACATCTAGACCATCAGCGTCTTCGCCACCGACAACAATGTCGCCACCGTTGCCGCCGTAGAAGGTGTCATTCCCGAAGCCACCCTGCATGATGTCTTCGCCCGTGCCACCGATGATGATGTCATCATCGTCCCCACCAAAGATGAGGTCGTCACCTTGGCCACCTTGCAGCGTGTCATCACCAGCGTTGCCGTGAATGACGTCGTCATCAATAACGCCATCAACGAAGTCGTTGCCAGCGCCACCGCTGATCAGGTCATCGTCATCGCCGCCGTAGATGGTGTCGTTGCCAGCACCGCCCGAAATGATGTCCTTGTTGTTATTGGTAACAAGGTCTTCACCGAGGTCGTTGCTATCACCGTCGCCATCCAGATCATCAGGAAGGTCGAGGACATCAGTCGTCAAACCACCGTAGATCAGGTCGTCGCCGTCACCGCCGAGGATCTGGTCATCGCCTTCGCTGCCGATGATGGTATCGTTGCCATCCTCACCGTAGATCAGGTCGTCATCGACGCCACCGTCAATCGTGTCATTGCCAGTGCCACCATAAATGGTGTCATTGTCATCGCCCGTGGTGATCGTGTCGTTGCCAGCTCCGCCATAAACGGTATCCCGATCATCGAATGGATCGCTATCAGCCGCATAGACACCTGGATAGGCCGTATCGGGGCTTTGCTGACCACCTGCGGTGTTGATGATATCGTCACCATCTTCACCAAAGACTGTATCCGAACCACTATCATCTAGGATCGTATCATTGCCGACGCCGCCATAGACTTCGTCATCTCCATCGCCCGAGAGGATGGTGTCATCACCCTCGTAGCCATAGATCAGGTCGTCATTACCAGTGTCACCCGGCAGGATCGCGTCATCATTGTCAACGAAGTCACCATTCGGATCGTCCGCATAGTTGTCGTCAATGATATCGTCGCCCGAGGTCCCTTCGACCGTTCCATCTGGAACTGGCGGAGGCGGCGGAGGCGTATCATTCACCGTCACAGTGACAACAGCATCAGCGGTCAGACCATCCGCATCTTCGATGGTATAGCTGATTGTCGCCTCACCTTCGAAGCCAGCTGCAGGTGTAAAGACAACCTTATTGTCAACGATTGCGACGCTGCCATGAACGTCAGGGACAGATGCATTTGTCACCGTTAGGACAGTGCCATCTGGATCGCTGTCGTTTTCCAGAACGTCAATGGTGACTGCCGTTTCAAAGTCAGTCGTTTCAACATCATCAACCGCAATCGGTGCCTCAAGAACGCTGTTTACAGTGACCGTGACTTTAGCCACATCGACCGCACCCTCTTCGTCCTCGATGGTGTAGTCGATCGTCGCCTCACCAAAGAAGTTCGTTGCAGGTGTAAAGACCAGCTTATTACCAACAATCGCCACAGTGCCTTGGGCTGCAGGGACAGTTGCACCAATCACAGTAGGCGCACCGCCATCTGGGTTCTGGTCGTTGGCCACAACGTCGATGGTTACAGGCGTATCTTCGTCCGTCTGCGCAACGTCATCCACCGCAACGAGGTCATTCACCGGCAGAACATCAACATTCACAACCGCTGTGTCCGTGTTCCCATCGGGATCGGTGACCGTGTAGCTGATCGTCGCCTCACCGTTGAAGTCATCGGCAGGGGTGAACACCAGCTGGCCGTTCACGATCTCGACCGAGCCCTGCTCTGCAGGAACCGTTGCTTCCGTGATCGTCAGCGGCTGGTTGTCTGGATCGCTGTCGTTGTCGAGCACGTCGATGGTGACGGCTGTGTCCTCATCGGTGGTCGCGGTGTCGTCCAGAGCTTCCGGCGCATCGTCAACAGGGTTAACGGTGACCACAACATTCGCTGTGTCCGTGTTGCCATCGGGATCGGTGACCGTGTAGCTGATCGTCGCCTCACCGTTGAAGTCATCGGCAGGGG
>NZ_JALRGW010000030.1:0-27562 GCF_023253315.1 Aestuarium sp. | reverse complement strand
GACCAGCAAACAAAGCAGGACCGACGCAGCGTATTTCACGCTTACAAACGTTTTATGTAAGGGGAATTAGATGGCGGACTGGGGAGGATTCGAACCCCCGACCCCTTGATTCGTAGTCAAGTACTCTATCCAACTGAGCTACCAGTCCGCGTCAGAGTGGGGGCGATGTATCCCCACCGTTTGGTAATGGCAAGAGCCGAAATGAAAGTTTTTACGCTTCAGGTGTAGAAAGTCTGATTTCGGCCTTTGGCAGGGTCATTTCAAAGGATGTTCCGTTCGCACCACTCTCGGCCAATTGCAGAATTCCGCCATGACCGCGCACCAATTCAGCGGCAATCGCAAGGCCAAGCCCCGAACCACCCTTTGTTGCGCCGCCCTGAAAGGCTTGGAACAAGTGTTCTTTGGCACGCGGAGGAAGCCCTGGCCCTGTGTCAGAGACGATGACGTGCCAGCTATCCTCGGTCTCAGCGGCATGAATGTTGATCTCACCCGCCTTCCCCGTCGCCATAATGGCCTGCCGCGCATTCCGCACCAGATTGGAAAGGACACGGTAAATCTGTTCGCTATCGGCGCGTATCATCAGATTCGCAGCAACGTCCTCGGAGAACGACAAATCGTAGTCGCCAGCTGAGAGGCGTTCACTATCGATGACGTCCGCCACGATTTCTGCCAGTGCAAAACGCGTTAGTTTTGGCGGCGCTTCTTCTGCCCGACCGAACGCCAACGTGTTTTCACACAAATGCACGGCTCGCGTAATCGAGTTGACGAGTTTCGGGGCGAGTCGCTGAACCGCAGGATCATTCGAAACTTCGATCCGATCTGTGAACAGCTGAGCAGAGGTCAAAATATTGCGCAGGTCGTGGCTCACCTTCGCGACACCTTCGCCCAGCTGCGCCAGACGATCTTTTTGTTTGAGGGCGCCCGTGAGCTGCTCTTGCATCGTTTTCAGCGCCTGTTCAGCTTCTCGCAGCTCCAGCACGCCTGCACTTGGCTCAATAAACCTACGGGCATCCTCGGGTGCTTCTGCATAGAGCGTCATGTGGCGCACCACGCCGCGAATGGGCTTTACCAAGAACACCTGCACCGCAAAGAACAGCAAGAGCGCGGTAATAATCGAGATAACAGCCGATAAAAGAAGCACGTTCAGACCGTATTCCAGCATCGCCACCCGCAACGGCCCCTGCTCCATCGTGACCTCGATCAGCAAGCCACCATCCTGAACTGGGTTCCCGATCACGCGGATGACCGGGTTATGCGTTGAAAGCAGCACTGACATCGCGTCACGGATTAAGGCCAGCGCACCAGGATCGCGCATATCGTAGGTCGCTTCGACTTGCCCCGGAATGGGCGAGGACAAGGCAAGCTGCCGCACCTCATCACGCCGCAACACCACGTTAAACACGCCCGCATTGTCGAGAAGCTCCGCCTCCAACTCTGGCGTAATCATATCGTCAGCCAATAGTGCTAAAGATGCGATCTGCGCCCGCTCAAGGCGCAACAAAAGGTAATCCTGACGGAACCGCGCAACAGAGGGCACGAAAATGAACACCTCTGCCAACATGACAAAGATGACGGTCAGAATCAAAAAACGCCCCGATAGCGTTTTGAACATTGCCCCTCCGTTTCGGGACTACGGCAGCAATCGCTGCACCACCCCCACGACCCGCTTAACGAGCGGGCTTTCGAATAACTTTGGAGTAAAATAGGCACTCGCAGCGCGTTTGTTAATCTCTGCCAAGGTCGGGTAAGGCAAAACAGTATTGGCGATAAACGAAAGTTTAGACCTATTTGTGATCGCCATTGCCCACATTGCGATCAACTCGCCCGCCTGAGGGCCGACGATTGTCACACCAACAGGCCGACCTTTGACGACCATAAGTTTGAGAAAGCCCACGGTTGTTCCGCCGGCAACGGCGCGGTCATTACCTGCAAACTCCACGCGATGGACCGACAACGAAGCACCGTATTTTTCAGTGGCCTCGGCCTCCGTCGGGCCAATTTGGGCCAACTCGGGCGAAGTGTAGGTCACACGTGGAATATGTTCGGTCCGCGCCTTGGCGGGCAATCCAAACAACATTGACCGAACGATTACGCCGGCATGATAGCCCGCAAGGTGCGTGAACTGCATCCCGCCAGCAACATCGCCAATGGCATAGACATTTCGGTTGGACACCGACCGCAGTCCAGCATCGACATGGATACCTTTGAGGTCGTGGTCGACCCCACCCACCGCCAAATCGAGCTTACCGATATTTACGCGTCGTCCAGCCGCGACGAGCAAGTGCGACCCGACAATAGGACCCCGATCCGTCTGAACGGTGACGCCATTCTCGGCTGAAATGTGCAGCGCTTTACTGTTCTCGAGAATCGCTACGCCCTGCCCCACCAACGAAGTCCTGATCACATCGGCCGCATCTCGGTCTTCATTTCCGAGAACTTCTGCGCCTTCAATAACGGTAACATCGCAGCCAAACCCGCGATGCGCTTGCGCCATCTCTATCCCAATCGGACCACCACCGATGATGATCAGGTGCTTTGGCTTTTCCCTGAGATCAAAGATCGTTTCATTCGTATGCGCCTCTACAGTGTCGATGCCGTCAATTGGCGGGACAAATGGTGACGATCCCGTGGCGATCACGAATCGGCGTGCGCGGATGTGCTGTCCACCTGCTAGAACGACAGCGGGTGAAATAAAACGTGCATAATCACGGATCACCGTGCACCCCAGCCCTTCGAATCGGTCCTGACTGTCATGGGGTTCAATCGCGGCAATCGTTCGAGCGACGTGATCTTTGGCGGAAACATAATCCTGACCCGATCGCGCCGCAGACAAAAGCGCCTTGGACGGCACGCAGCCATAGTTCAGGCAATCACCGCCCATTTTATGGCCTTCGATCAAGACGACACTGGCCCCCATTTGCACAGCCCCCGCCGCGACCGAGAGCCCGCCAGAACCTGCGCCGATCACGCAAACATCACACCGAAGTTCATCCATTCTTTGATCTCCGAATAGCTTTGACAACGATGGGCAATGCAGCCAGCGCACATAAGCCCATCAAGGGTAGCAGCACAGATGGTTCGAACACGATCGATAAGTCGGGCGATTCTCCGCGATCAAAAACCGCGCCCAAACCGTTCCCAATCGACGTGAACACCAAAGCCCCTGGGACAATGCCCAGCGCCGTTGAAATCACAAATCGGTGCAAAGGCACGCCCACTAGCGCGGGCACGAGATTCGCAACAAAGAACGGTACGGCTGGCACAAGCCGAATTAGGAACAGCATCGACCACTGGTTTTCGTCGATCCCATCTTTGATCCGCTTGATCGCGCCAGTTGACCCATCCATTTTCGCGGACAGTCGTTCTCCCAGACCCCAGCGTGCAGCTAGAAACAATGCAGACGCGCCGACAGTGGCACCGAGAACGTTATACATAACGCCCGGAAAAGTCGCGAAGAGGAACCCGCCCGTCAAAGTCGCAACTGTCGCTCCGGGCAGAGAGAACGCAACGATCACGATATAAACGGTGACGAAGACAAGGACCGACATTACGGGGTTCGCATCTCGGAAGTCGATGAGAAGCTGACGGTTCCCTCGCAAGGTTTCAAAGGTCAGCGTATCGCGCAGAAACCAGACACCAAGAATCGCACCAACGAGAATAACGACGATGGGTAAACGCCGAAGAAGTGTTGGCTCCAGAATTGATTTCTCTATCATTTTTGCTCCGTTGGCTTTGATCTTTCATGGACAAATCCAACGCCCCCGCATAGCCATGCTCACGCGAGGTTGATGAACTGGCCTTTAATCTGGCCAGTTTTGTAACATCGGGCAGGGAATGTGACGGTTTTGTCAAAAACCTACCCCCAACCGCGTTGACAGAGAGGTGAGGCCCCTCTAAAGGCAGGGCTTCAAAGTTTCACGGCCTCGAATCTGTAAAGGTTCGGCCCATCTGACCGGAGAGAACGCGATGAAGCGCACGTTCCAACCTTCTAACCGGGTTCGTAAGAACCGTCACGGCTTCCGCGCCCGTATGGCGACTAAAGCTGGCCGCAAGATCCTGAACGCCCGTCGCGCACGTGGCCGTAAGGTCCTGAGCGCCTAATGGCGCCTGCGGGGTCCGTTGTGACACCGCAAGAGAATTCGACGCGAACCGCCGAGGCGCAGCCTGCGGCGGTTTTCGTTCGTCCGCCGGTCCTGAAAAAACGGGCCGATTTTCTGCGGGCCGCCAATGCGCGGCGTCAGGGCACATCAGGCTTTCACCTCCAAGCCCGCGAACGTGGCGACGATGCGCCGTTTCGTGTTGGCTATACCTGCTCGAAAAAGGTGGGGAACGCGGTCGCACGTAACCGCGCCAAACGGCGTTTGCGCGAGATTGCCCGTCTGGTGATGCATAGCCACGCCCAAGCCGGCTGGGACTATGTCCTTATTGGCCGCAAAGAAATCACGGCAACGGCGGATTTCAAACAAATGCAAAAGGACCTGATCTGGGCCCTGCGAAGGGTGCACAAATGACACCCGCTGCTTGGGTAATATCCCTGCCCGTCAGGTTCTACCGATTGGTCTTTAGCGCATGGGTCGGACACGGCTGCCGCTTCCAGCCAACCTGTTCTGCCTACGGAATGGAAGCGCTGGAAAAACACGGCGCGATCAAAGGGACCTACCTGATGATCTACCGCATTCTTCGGTGTAATCCTTGGGGCGGGTCGGGAATCGATAACGTTCCTGAACCCAAACACCGCTGCAATCACGACCACTAATCACGACAAAGGACGCGCCATGCTCGACGATCTGGACGACATCCATCCGCTTTTTCACGGCGCTCCAAAGTCGACCGAATTCAAAAAGCTGCGCAAACGCATTGTTCAAAACGTCCGTGAGGCGATCGAACAGTATGGGATGATCGAACGTGATGCCCGCTGGCTCGTTTGTTTGTCAGGTGGCAAAGACAGCTACACAATGCTGGCTATTCTCTATGAACTGAAATGGCGCGGCCTCCTGCCTGTGGACCTTTTGGCCTGCAACCTAGACCAAGGTCAGCCGGGTTTTCCCGCGACGGTTCTACCCGAATTCCTTGAGAAAATGGGCGTTCCGCATCGGATCGAGTACCAAGACACCTATTCGATCGTGATGGATAAAGTGCCTGCAGGCCGCACTTTCTGCGCCCTGTGTTCGCGCCTACGTCGCGGAAACCTCTATCGAATCGCGCGCGAAGAGGGCTGTAGCGCGGTCGTCTTGGGTCACCATCGCGATGATATTCTCGAAACCTTCTTCATGAACCTCTTCCACGGCTCCCGCCTCGCAACGATGCCGCCGAAACTGGTTAACGAAGAAGGTGACCTGTTCGTCTATCGCCCGCTTGCACATGTCGCCGAAGCCGACTGCGAGAAGTTCGCGACCGCGATGAACTACCCCATCATCCCTTGTGATCTTTGTGGGTCGCAGGATGGGCTGCAGCGCCAACAGGTTAAGGGCATCCTAGACGGTTGGGAGAAAAACGCACCAGGCCGCCGTCAGAAAATGTTCCGCGCATTGATGAATACGCGCCCGTCGCATCTGCTCGACCCAGCGATCTTTGACTTCAAAGGATTGCAGATCAATGAACAAAAACCGGACAATTTTCCGGATATTCCCGACTTACGTTAAGGTTTCACTTAGCAATTGAGCTTTAGGTTCATCCTGACCGGAAACGGGCAAAGGAATGAACTACTATGCCTAACGCAATCGTCGACGCCGTTCGCCGCAATAAGGCCCGCTGGCCCTATATCCTCATTGCGCCGCTTGGCGCTGTGGCGGGATACATTTTGGCAGGGCAACCCGGATTAATCGTCGCGACCTTTTTGGGGCCGACGTTTCTCGCCTTCATCTTGCCGAACTTGCCAGATGCGGTCCCAATCGACGCGGCCACTGGCCTCACCACACGCGACGGCCTCGTTATAGCGCTGGACAACGCTCTTCGCTCGGGCAAACAAAACGGGCTTACGACGGGCGCGATCGTCTTTGAAATTGATCGGTTTAAGTTGATTGAAGAACGCCATGACCGATCAGGGGTCGAGGCGATTTTCAAATCAGTCGCGGTGCGTCTCTCCGCGATTCTTAGGGCTGACGACATCGCTGCGAGGCTCGATGGTCCAACCTTTGCGGTAGGGCTTTCTCCGACGCGACGCTTTGACCTTGAGGCCGCGATCCAACTCGCCTCGCGCATCCAACACACTATGGCCGAACCCTTTAATATTGCGGGCATGAACGTCTATCTGACTGTCTCGATCGGGTTTGGCCTATCAGATCGCCTCGACCACAAAACGGGTGTCGCACTTTTGCAGGCCGCAAATTCGGCCCTTATCGAAGCACAACGGCACGCCCCCGCCGCCATCCGAAGCTTCTCCCCATCAATGCGAAACCGTATCGCAAATTGCAACGAGCTGTCCCAACAAGTCACGCGCGCCTTGGATAACGGTGAAATTCGTGCCTTCTTCCAACCCCAGATTTCGACACGCACCGGAGAAATCACTGGATTTGAAACCCTAGCGCGGTGGCAGCACCCGCGGCGCGGGCTGATCCCACCGTTGGAGTTCCTGCCCGCACTGGCTCAGGCTGGTCAGATGCATCGACTGGGCGAAGCGATGATCCACGACGCTTTGTCATCTCTTCGTCGTTGGGATGAGACAGGGCTGTTGATCCCCCGCGTTGGTGTGAACTTCTCAAAAGAAGAGCTAACAGATCCTCAACTTGTGGATCGGATAGAACAGCGCCTCCATGAATTTGGTCTGGACGCCAATCGGCTCGCCGTTGAGGTGCTCGAAACCGTGGTTGCTGATCATGCCGATGACATCGTGATCCGAAATCTTTCAGGCCTCGCGGGACTAGGCTGCAGCCTCGACCTTGATGATTTCGGAACAGGCCACGCATCGATTACGTCGATTCGGCGTTATTCGATCGAACGCATCAAAATCGACCGATCATTCGTGACCCGCATCGATGCCGATGATGAACAACAGAAAATGGTCGCTGCGATTTTGACGATGGCAGATCGGCTCGGCCTCGACACGCTGGCCGAAGGTGTCGAAACCACCGAAGAGCGCCTAAAGCTGGCTGAATTAGGCTGCCGCCACGTCCAAGGCTTTGGAATTGCACGCCCCCTACCGCCCGAGGATGTAGACAACTGGATCAACAACTACAGCCCTATGGCGGTTGGCAGTCGCGGTTTGCGGCGAAAAGCAGGGTAAACAGCAATGTGACACGCGTCTAATCCGCCAAAACCCCTAAAACCGCTTGACCTTTGACGCTATGGCCTGTTGAACCCTGCCTGATCATTTACCTTACAAAACGGGCGGTTCAGATGGAAAATCAGAACAAGAACCTAATTCTTGCCACAGCACTTAGCTTTCTGGTTATCACAGTTTGGTTCTTCCTGTTTCCACCTGAACAACCGGCGGAAACAGCAACAGATGCAACTGTAGCAACGGAACAGACTGACGTCGCCGCTCCAGTTGCCGACGCATCGGCTGACGCTGCAGCACCCGCCGTGGCCGAAGCAGCGATGCCCGCAACGCCGCGTGTCCCCGTTGAAACCCCCGAACTGACAGGTTCTATTGCGCTTCTCGGCGGTCGCATCGACGATATCTCGTTGAAAAATTACACCGTCGCGGTCGACAGCACTGAAATCGTTCAGCTCATGCGCCCGCAGGGTGAGAACGATGCCTACTACGCGAGCTTTGGCTGGATCGGCAACGCGGGCGTCGACGCGAATGCCGTGCCTGGCCCTGACACAATGTGGGAACTCGAAGCAGGCACCACATTGACCCCTGAGACGCCGATCACGCTGAAGTGGGACAACGGCGCTGGTCTGACCTTCCGTACCACCTACGCGATCGACGAAAAGTTTATGATGACCATCGACCAGACCGTCTCGAACGCGTCTGGCGACGAAGTCACCCTTACTCCTTACGGCCTCATCCGCCGCTTCACTGAGCCGGATGCACAGCGTCGCTTCTTTGTCCTACACGAAGGTCTGGTTCGCATGACTGACGGCAAGGTTGATGAGCAAACCTACAAAGACATCCGCAAAGTCGACGGCGGCGTGAGCAGCGTTGATGTCCTGCAGTCGGGCTGGACTGGGTACACAGACCACTACTGGATGACGACCCTGATCCCCGATCAGAGCAAGCCGTTCACATCAATGTCGCGCTACTTCACCACTGACGTTTACGAAGTCGACGCGATCCTCGAGTCCGAGACGCTCGCCGCTGGCGCGGAAACTTCCGTTTCGACGCGTTTCTTCGTGGGTGCAAAAGAATGGGAAACTATCCGCAACTACGAAAACAATGCTGGCGTTTCTGGCTTCATCAACTCGATCGACTGGGGCTGGTTCTTCTTCTTGACCAAGCCGATCTTCTGGCTGCTGCACAACATCAACGCTGTAATCGGCAACATGGGCTGGTCGATCATGGTCCTGACGCTCGTTCTCAAAGCGTTGGTACTGCCGCTCGCCTATAAATCCTACGTCTCGATGGCGAAGATGAAAGAGCTTCAGCCTGAGATGGAGAAGCTTAAAGAAGCAGCTGGCGATGACCGTGCTAAACTGCAGCAAGGCATGATGAAGCTCTACAAAGAGAACAAGGTTAACCCTGCATCGGGCTGTCTGCCGATGATCCTGCAGATTCCGATCTTCTTCTCGCTGTATAAGGTTATCTTCGTCACACTCGAACTGCGTCACGCTGAGTGGATCGGCTGGATCCGTGACCTCTCTGCTCCGGACCCATCTTCGATCCTGAACCTCTTTGGCCTTCTGCCTTGGGGCACTCCGGAACCGGGCAGCATGTTGTTCATTCTGTCGCTGGGCGTATTGCCCATCATTCTCGGCATCTCGATGTGGCTGCAGCAGAAACTCAATCCAGCTCCCACTGATCCATCCCAAAAGATGATCTTTGCATGGATGCCTTGGATTTTCATGTTCATGCTGGGATCGTTCGCTTCGGGTCTGGTTCTCTACTGGATCACCAACAATACCATCACGTTCCTGCAGCAATACGCGATCATGCGCAGCCACGGCCACCGGCCAGACGTTCTGGGCAATATCACCTCTGCGTTCAAACGTGGTAAAGCTAGCAAAGCAAAATAAACTGACAGGCTGCCTTTAGGGCGGCCTGTTCCGCCAAGAGGGTATGGTCATGCAATTGAGTTTTCCGATCGTTGAAGATCTGGACCCGACGGTCGTAGAAGCTGGTCGTATGCTGTTCCATGCTCCGATCGAGTTCCTCAAAGGTGTCGTCGCCATGGACGGCATGCCGCCTGCAGATCGGATCGAACTGTGCTTTGCGGGTCGATCCAACGTTGGTAAATCCAGCCTGATTAACGCGCTGACAGGTCGTAAAGGGCTCGCTCGTGCGTCGAACACACCTGGCCGCACCCAAGAGATCAACTTTTTCACCGTTGGCGACGAACACTACATCGTCGACCTTCCGGGTTATGGTTTTGCCAACGCGCCTGTGGCAATCGTTGAAAAATGGCAACGGCTGCTGAAACGATACCTTGCTGGCCGCCCTACTCTGCGGCGCGTCTTTGTTTTGATCGACAGCCGCCACGGCGCCAAAGCCGTAGACGAAGAAATCATGTCGCTTCTCGATAAGGCCGCCGTGACGTTTCAGGTCGTTATGACAAAGACGGATAAGGTCCGCAAAACGCAGCTCGATCAATCGATCGAAGCCACGCGGGCCGTTCTGGCAAAGCACCCGGCCGCCTACCCTGAAATCGTATTAACGTCTTCTGATAAAGGGGACGGTATAGCGACACTTCGCGCTATTATTTATGGCATCGTTTGACCCCTATTTAGAAAGGGCCCTGCCGTGAGGAAACAAGACATGAACCGTGACTGGATCGCAACTGCCCGCACTCTGTCAGAGGCATTGCCCTACCTTCAGCGATATTCGGGTGCGATCGTCGTGGTCAAGTTTGGCGGCAATGCCATGGGCGATCAGGATGCCATGGCTGATTTCGCACGAGATATCGTCCTCATGCGTCAAGTCGGCCTGAACCCCGTTGTCGTGCATGGCGGCGGCCCGATGATCAACGATCTGCTCGGTCGTCTTGGCATCGAATCCCAATGGGTGCGCGGCAAACGCGTAACCGACAAAGCAACTGTCGAAGTCGTTGAGATGGTTCTGACAGGCCTCGTCAATAAACGGATCGTTCAGGCGATTATGGACGAAGGCGGTCGCGCGGTTGGTCTGTCGGGCAAAGACGACGACCTGATGGTTTGCGAACCCGACGATCCAGAATTGGGGTTTGTTGGACGTCCGGTCGAAATGAACGTCCAAGTACTGCATGACATGTTTAATGCGGGCATCATTCCAGTGATTGCTCCCGTTGCTACTGGCATGAACGACAACGAAACGTTCAACGTGAATGGTGACACAGCAGCTGGCGCCATTGCTGGCGCCCTTAAGGCCGATCGCCTGCTTTTGTTGACCGACGTATCTGGCGTGAAAAACAAAGACGGCGAAGTGATCACTCAAATGACGCCCGCGGAAGTGCGCGAAATGATTGCAGATGGCACCATTGCAGGCGGGATGATCCCAAAAACCGAAACCGCTCTCAAAGCAATTGAGGACGGTGTACGCGGGGTGGTTATCCTTGATGGTCGGGTCGCGAATGCGTGCCTGCTCGAGCTATTCACAGAACACGGCGCTGGTTCGATGATCCGGACCACTGAACCACGAGTGAAGCCGCGCAATTCATGACAAACCTCATTGGCGAATTGGAGGGATATGGCCTGAGAATTTCAGGAATTACTCCTCCATCCGCCGATGACAATCTCCCAGACTGGGCGACGGCAATTGTGCTGATCTCCCCACTAGAACCCGAGTTCTGGTCAGTTTTTTGCGAGTCACCAGAATGGTGTGATGGGCGAAGCGACCCCGTAGATCGTTGGTCTAAACGCGTCCTAAGCGAAGTCGCGGCCGCATATGACGGCGTCGCATATTTCCCGTTTGGTGGCGCCCCGTTCCATCCGTTTTACAGCTGGGCCATTCGTTCGGGGGCGTTTTGTGCCTCCCCCGTCGCGTTCTTGGCAGACGGCACCGCAGGCTTATTCACGTCCTTTCGCGGCGCCATCGCACTTCGCGATGCACCTAAGGTCGTACTAGCCCCTCCGCCCTGTGCGACTTGCCTCGCCAAACCGTGCGTCACCGCCTGTCCGGCCTCAGCATTGGTGCCCGCAGGATATGATGTGGCAGCCTGTCACGGTTACCTAACAGGTACGGAAGGCGCAGACTGCCTAAACAACGGATGCGCAGTTCGACGGTCCTGCCCCATTGGGTCGTCACAACGTCCACCTGCCCAGTCTGCGTACTTCATGAGTGAGTTTCACAAATGACCCTTCGGCTTGTTCTTATTCGTCATGCCAAATCATCTTGGGATGACTTTTCCATTGAGGACCATGATCGGCAGTTGAACGAACGAGGACGACGATCGGCACCAGCCATCGGGCAATGGATCGCTGACAGAGGCGATATTCCGACAGAAGTTTTATGCTCCGACGCTAAACGTACGAGGGAAACGCTGGACCTTCTGATGGAGCAGTGGCCGACTACGCCTGCTGTGCGCTATGTGCACGCCCTCTACCTCGCGCCCGCGACGGCGATGCTAGCCGAGCTGAAAACCGCAAAGGCGCCTATCGTTGCCATGATCGGTCACAACCCAGGTATCGGGAGCTTTGCCTGTGGGCTTGTCCATGATCGCCCCGACCATCCGAAGTACGCTTCATACCCGACCTGCGCGACTGCCATCATCGACTTTGATGTGGCCCAATGGTCAGATGTGACTGCTGCCTCTGGTCGCGTCGTTGCCTTTACCACTCCACGCGAGTTGCTGAACGAATAAGGGCGGACACTTGGCCCGCCCCTTTCGAAAATTTGTCTAAGCTTAGTGGCCCAAAATCTGGCTCAAGAACAGCTTCGTGCGATCCGATTGCGGATCGTTAAAGAACGCATGTGGTTCGTTTTGTTCGATGATCTGACCCTGATCCATAAAGATCACGCGGTTCGCCACAGCTTGAGCAAAGCCCATCTCGTGGGTCACACAGAGCATGGTCATGCCTTCTTCAGCCAGCTCGATCATGGTGTCGAGAACCTCTTTGATCATCTCGGGGTCGAGAGCAGAGGTCGGTTCGTCGAACAGCATGATGCGCGGCTTCATGCACAGCGAACGTGCAATCGCCACACGCTGCTGCTGACCACCCGACAACATGCCCGGATATTTGTGAGCCTGATCAGGGATCTTCACCTTTTCGAGGTAGTGCATCGCAATATCTTCGGCCTCTTTGCGCGGGACCTTACGGACCCAGATCGGCGCCAGCGTGCAGTTCTCTAAAATGGTCAGGTGCGGGAACAGGTTGAAGTGCTGGAAGCACATGCCAACCTCAGAACGGATCTTATCGATGTTCTTGAGGTCAGAGGTCAACTCTGTCCCATCAACGATAATGTCACCCGACTGGTGCTCTTCGAGGCGGTTGATACAGCGAATGAGCGTCGACTTACCAGAGCCCGACGGACCACAGATTACGATCCGCTCACCGCGCTGAACGGTCAGGTTGATGTCACGCAACACGTGGAACTGACCATACCACTTGTTCATATTGTTGATCTGAATGGCGACCTCGTCAGAGATCGTCATGTGGCTGCGGTCGATTTGACGTTCGATTGCAAGTTCGGACATGGCGGTCTCCTTAGCGGTGTCCACGCTGGAGTTTTTTCTCCAGCCAGAGCGAGTAGCGGCCCATGCTGAAGCATGAGACAAAGAACAAGAGGCCGATAAAGACGAACAGTTCCCAATAGACGCCGTTCCATTCGGCGGCGGCACGGATCGAGTTCGATAGGTTGAGCGGGTCAAGTAGACCAATGATGCCAACCAGAGTGGTGTCTTTAAACAGACCGATGAAGGTGTTCACGATCCCAGGGATCGAGATTTTGAGTGCCTGCGGAAGCACGATCAAACGCATCGACTTCCAGTAATCGAGGCCGAGCGAATCAGCCGCTTCGAACTGTCCCTTCGGCAGTGCCGCAAGGCCCCCACGAATAACCTCTGCGATGTAGGCAGCGGCAAAGAGAGTCACCATGATCACAACGCGCAACACAAGGTCGAACGATGTGCGTGGCGGCAGGAAGTAGTTCAAGAGTAGTGACGCCGTGAATAGCCAAACGATCAGCGGCACGCCGCGGATAATTTCGATGAACGCAACGGCGAACCCTTTGACGATCGGGAGATTGGCCTGACGTGCCAGCGCGAGCAAAATGCCGAGTGGCAAGGACAGCACGATACCCGCCACACCGATGATCATCGCAAGCATAAAGCCACCGAAATCACGGCTGGTCACAGGCGCTAGGCCCAAAATGCCGAGCCGTTCATAAGCGGTCTCGATGTTGGCACGCAGGTTCAGGACCGCAGTATCCGCGTCGAGATATGCACGCAGCGCGTCGACGGCTTCGGGCGATGTCCCAGCGGGCACCTGATTGACCGAAACCAGATTGTGCAGCCCGTCAGGCAGGGCTGCTTCCATTTCGACTGCGGTCACGATGGCATTGGGCAGGTCGGCTTCCCACTGAGGCAGAGCTTCAATGTTGGCCAACAGACCGTTTGCGTCACTGATCGCTTGTTGCAGTTTGAATGCTGTAAAGCCCAGCGCCGTGTAATGACGACGCTCTACCATCAATTCGTCCATGATCGCGTTGAATGCCGACTTTTGGTCGGACGACGGTTCGGACCCAGCTTCACGAGCCGCGAGCATTTCAACGACCAGCACATCTTTCTCAGCGGTCAGTTCGTTGATCTTCTCCTGCACGGCGGCCTGCTCAGCTTCGATCTCATCGATTTGCGCAGGATTTGTAACAAGCGTTTCGAGCAGCTCAGCTCTCGTCCCGTCGATGCGCGACAAGGCAACGGCCTTGTGCAACGCTCCGTTGATAGATGGCATAGCAATCATCCACCAGAGCGCAGCACCCGCGATTCCGAGTGCCACAGCACCGAACGCACCCGCGAAACGGCCGCCGATTTTGAACCCTACTGCACCTACGACAAAGCCGAGGATCACAAGGATCGGAACCCAAAACGAGCCCCCCCAGAGGAGCCACGTGCCGAGGAACGGGAACAGAATCGAGAACCAGAGCAGTTGTTTCGGCAACCGAGCCGAGAACAGAATTGGCGCCAATGCGACGAACATCAGAATGAAGACAAGGATCGGGCGCCAGTAACTTTCAGCAGGGTAAAAACCAAAGAGCAGCTGAAGCCAACGGTCGCTGATGACCGCGAAACACGCGCCGCCATGGGTGGTCAGACCCTCCAAAACAGCCAGAGTCTCACGACATTCATTGAGCGATCCAGCAGTCCATACCGAATTCCAGAACCACGGAACCAGCGCGAAAAGCAACTTCACCAGAACGTAGATGGAAACGAGCGAAAGAAGCGTGTTCTTCCAGCCCGAGAACAGGTTTTCCCGCATCCATTTGACCGCACCTTGTTCCTTGAGAGGCGGTTCAGACGGTGGGATCATGGATTCGCGCACATAGCGAACGGTTTGCGCATTATCAGACATATTAGCGCTCCTTCAGCTTAACGCGGTCATTGAACCAGTTCATCCCTGTCGAAATCGCGAGACTGAGCAGGAGATAGAACAAACCAACGAGAAGAATACCTTCAAGCTCACGCCCTGTTTGGTTCACGGTAATACCGCCCAAAGTGGAACGGACATCCATGTAACCAATGGCGATCGCGAGCGAAGAGTTCTTTGTCAGGTTCAAGAATTGAGAGATTAGCGGTGGAATGATCACGCGCAGAGCCTGCGGCAGGATCACCAAACGCATCGTGCGGTTCGGACGAAGTCCCAGTGCAAACGCCGCTTCGGTTTGGCCTTTGGACACGGCGTTGATACCGCCACGCACGATCTCTGCGATAAATGCACCTGTGTAGAGTGACAGAGCCAACCACAGCGCCAGCAGAGAGTTCCGAAGGTGCGTACCACCGGCGAAGTTAAAACCCGACAGTTCCGGCTTACCTAGATAAAAACCAAGACCCCAGAGGAGCGCAGCGATTGGGACAACGATAATCAGCAGATTAACCCACCACGTCGTTGGACGAACACCTGTCGCATTCTGAATATCCGCAGCGCGGGTATTTACCAGTTTAACAACAAGAAGGCTCGCCACCAGAGTAAGCAAAATAACGATCAAGTCGATGCTCACATTGAAATACAGGTCCGCAAAAATGCCACCTGGTTTGATTTCAACATCGCCCAGACCGTTAGCAAATAGGGGTTCAGGGATATAAGCACCACGGTTCGTGATCGCCACATTGTCGGCGAGTGCCATGCTCGCGACCGGATTTTCACCACGGAAATCTTTGGGCGACGGCGTGGATTCTGTCATCACCGCAAAGATCGCGATGATCCAAAGCAGCAGCGGAACGTTGCGGAAGCCTTCGACGTAGACAGCAGCCAGACGCGACACGATCCAGTTCTTCGACAGCCGCAGGACACCGAAAATAACGCCGAGGATCGTCGCGAGGACGCAGCCAAGGCCAGCGACCAACAACGTATTCAGAATGCCGACCAGCGCCGCACGTCCGTGCGTCGCGTTAGAATCGTAAGCAATCAGACGTTGGTTGATGTCGTATCCCGACCGGTTCCCAAGGAACTCGAGCGTGAAATCTTTGCCCAATGCGGTCAGGTTTGCGACGGTATTGCGCGCAAGCCACGACAGGGCCGCGACGATCAGCACAGTCGCGATCACCTGAATGGTAATCGAACGATAGCGCGTATCGTAAATAAGCTGACTTAGCCGAAAGCCTTGCTTCGGCGTATCCGTGAGCGTGGTCATAAAAGTCTCCCCGGCTCCCGACGCGACAGGAGGTCACCGGTTATCCGGTTGTTGGCAATGTCGCGGGGGGGCACTTCAAGTATGAAAAGGGCGCAGATTGACTGCGCCCTTTCCGGTAGATCAACTTAACGGAACGGCGGTGCGTAGATCAGGCCGCCTTCGGTCCACTGTGCGTTCAGACCACGTGCGAGGCCGATCGGAGTGTTCACACCGATGTTCTTTTCGAACAGTTCGCCGTAGTTGCCGCCAGCAGCAATCGCGCGAACAGCCCACTGAGCGTCCAGACCGATCATCGCGCCAAGGTCACCTTCGGTGCCGAGCAGGCGGTTGATTTCTGGGTTGGTGGTCGCAGCAGCGGCCAGCTCTTCAACGTTCGCAGAGGTCACGCCGAGTTCTTCGGCAGCGATCAGAGCGTTGAGGGTCCACATTGCGATATCACCCCATTCGTTGTCGCCGTGGCGAACAACTGGGCCGAGCGGCTCTTTGGAGATGATTTCCGGAAGGATCACGTGATCGCCCGGAGCTTCGAAGGTTGCGCGAGTTGCAGCAAGGCCCGAAGCGTCAGTGGTGTAAACGTCACAAGCGCCAGCAAGGTACTGCTGCTGTGCTTCCGCGTTGGTTTCGATCGGGATCGGCTCGTAGCTGATGTTGTTGGCGCGGAAGAAGTCGGCCAAGTTCAGCTCTGTGGTGGTACCAGTTTGGATACAAACGGTTGCACCGTCGAGGTCTTTTGCCGAAGTCACGCCGAGCGATTTCGGGACCATGAAGCCCTGACCGTCGTAGTAGTTCACGCCGATGAAGTCGAGCTTCAGGTCGGTGTCGCGCGAGAAGGTCCAGGTGGTGTTACGTGCCAGAATGTCGATCTCGCCCGAAGCCAGCGCGGTAAAACGCACTTGGGTGGTGAGCGGAACGAATTCAACAGCGGTCGAGTCGCCCAAAACAGCAGCAGCAACAGCGCGGCATACAGCAACGTCAAAACCTTCCCAAACGCCATTTGCGTCGGGCTGCGAGAAGCCGGTCAGGCCGGACGACACGCCACAGTTCAGTTTACCACGGGCTTTGACATCATCGAGCGTGGATGCCGATGCGCTTGCAGCGGTCAAACCAGCGACGGCCAGAGCGCCGAGCATAATGGATTTCTTCATTTCTACCTCTTCCTGAGTTCCCAATACTTACGATCGGGGTTTTCGCTTTGATAGCGTATGGCGCGGCAGGGGTACCACCACGAAGCCTTAGATTGGTCTCAAACTATCTATTTGGTCAAGGGGGACCAGACGGGAATATTCCCTTGATCTTGGGTCAACTGGCCGCAAATTTGATCTTCGGCAGGAAAAAAGCCTGCGGATTTCAGCTTTGCAACATTTGATAGATCCGCGCGGCCATTAAAAACTCGCCTTGCTTGTGGTTCGCTAACACTGTGGCCTCATCATCTGGGCCCCACTGTTCTTCTTGCCACAATTCATCGACTCGCGACTTCAACCAAGCGTCTTGTGCAGTCAAATGTCCCTCAGTGACGGCGAATGCCAGCACGAGCGACCCGCTGATTCCCACTAGATCGTGAAATGCCGCGATTTCAAAAGGGCTTAGAGCTCCAACATGGCCACGCAGAACACGCAAGCTCTCGTCAGATTGGTTCACGGGCATCACACCGAATCCACAGACCAAGCGGGTGCCAAAACGCCCCTCCGCCCAATCAAGAATCGGGTCCCATTCATCAGATTGACGCTTTGTTAATTCAACTGGGCTATCTGCCCGATAACAGAGCAAGTCGCTGCCGCCGTAGGCAGAAAGCATATCGGCAACTTCGTCAAACTGGGCCGAAACCTTATCCAACGCAGCATTTGCAGACCGCGTGATCGGCATAGATTCGGGCTTCACTTCCTCGGTCTGAGCATCCCACTCGGCGGCGATGGCTTCCGCCATGGCCTTGGTGGGAACGACCATGAGCGCCTTGGCGGGCGTTCTGACAGGGCGCCCATCCAACTCTACACGGTAGCCGCCCTCTACTTCGCTGATAGTTGCTTCTTTCCAGAACCGTTTTGCTTTCCAACCGCTCATGATCGGGCCTCCAGTAGTTCATTAATCGCTGCGGGGAGTTCGGCAAAATCACCGACAATCCGATCCGCGCTTAGTGTTTCGACGGCGTGATAGCCCCAAGATACTCCAACCGCAGCAACACCAGCAGCTTTGGCCATATCCATGTCGTAGGTGGTATCCCCAACCATAACAGTTCGAGACCGCGCAACGCCTGCCTCATCGACCGCCGTAAAAATCATCGAAGGGTGAGGTTTCGACGGATGGAAATCAGCGACCTGCCGCGAGACAAAATAGCCCTCTAGCCCATGCGCCTCAATCAAAGCGTCCAACCCGCGCTTTGATTTCCCTGTAGCAACGGCGAGCAGCGTCCAAGGGTCAGCGCGCAACTGGTTAAGCACCTCACGCGCACCCGAGAAAAACGGGCTAGACGCAGCGGCACCCTCCGCACTTCGATAAGTAAAGAAGGCGTCCTTGTAGGTTTGCACAATGCGCTGCGCTTCGTTGTCTGAGGCAGTTGGTGCGAGCAAAGCTACAGCGCGATCAAGTGATAACCCTACAATTCCCTTGATCGCATCACGCGAAGGCGACGGGAGGCCCACGCCATCAAAGGCAGCTTCCATCGAACGAACGATCAGTCCCTGACTATCGACCAACGTTCCATCGACATCAAAAATAACGAGGCGCAGTTCACTCATCTTCCGTCACAAAAGGATCGATAGGCGGATAGTTCACATCCCACCCAAAGAAGTCCCAAGTTTCCTGCATATGCGACGGAAGCGGGGCTTGAAGGGTGATGATCTCTTTGGTGATCGGATGTTCGAACGAGATCATACGCGCATGGAGGTGCAGTCTTTTACTCAACTCGCCACCAACACCAGCGCCCCAACCATCGCCAAGGTTTTCAGTCGACGAACCGCCATATTTACCGTCGCCGATAATCGGGTGACCAAGTTCTGCGATGTGCGCACGGAGCTGGTGCGTGCGACCAGTGATCGGCGTCATCGCGACCCATGCAATCCGCGACCCCGCGAGGTCGATGGTGAAAAAGTCGGTATGGGCCCGTTTCGCGCCCTCATGCTCGTCCAATTTAGCAGGGTGAACACAAACCATCTTTTCGCCTTCACCACCGCGACCGCGACCCGGCGCTTTCATCAGGCCGTATTTGATCGAACCAGCGCGCGGCGACGGAACACCAGCGACCGCTGCCCAGTAGATCTTGCGAACATTGCGGTGACGCAGAGCCTCAGACAACCGACGGGCAACGCGATCCGTGCGGGCCAGAAGCAAGAGGCCAGATGTATCTTTGTCCAGACGATGCACCAGCTTTGGCTTGTCTTTGTAGCCGAACATCAAAGCCTCGGCCAAAGCATCAACGTGACGGTCGCCCTGCCCCGATCCGCCCTGTGACGGCAGGCCCGAAGGTTTATTCAACGCGATGATGTGCTCATCTTTCCAGACCACACAGGACTGGATCATCTCAACGTCAGATCGCGTAATTTTGCGATCAAACTTGGGCGCAGGCTTCACAGCCTCTTCGCCCATCGGCGGAATACGGACAGTCTGTCCTGCCTCGATGCGCGAATTCGACTTCACACGACCGCCATCCACCCGCAGTTCGCCCTTGCGACACATCTTTTCGATGCGGCCTTGGGTCAGGTGGGGGTAAAGCTTGCGAAGCCAGCGGTCGATCCGCTGATCGCCATCGTCTTCGCTGATTGTGATGTTTTGGACACCGCTCATTGTAGCACCATTCGGCCAAAGGCCATTCCTGCGACCAGTGCCGCAATTCCGACGATCACCGTGCCGAGTACATAGGCACCAGCCAGCACGATTTCACCGCGATTATAAAGTGTCACAGCATCCAGCGAATAGGCCGAAAACGTTGTGAAACCACCCAAGACACCTGTCATCAAAAACGGCGCGAATTTGTTGCCGCCCTTCTCTGCTAGGACAACAACCAAAAGCCCCATTAGGAACGACCCAAAGACGTTCACCACGACCGTACCAAAGGGAAACCCAGGCCCGATCAAGCGCATGACGCCCACGTTGGTCAGATAACGTAGCGCTGCGCCTATAGCACCGCCCGCCGCGACAAAGAGAGTATTCCAGATCATCCGCGCTCCTTGGCTGTTCAGCAGCAAAGAGTCAATTCTGACGTCCCTGCCGCTTGGCCCTTAGGCCTGCGAAATAGTCTGCCCGTTTCTTAAGGTCTCGTTCAAACCCGCGATCAACGGGTTTATAGAACGTTGGGCGTTGCATGGTCTCTGGAAAGTAGTTTTGCCCTGAAAACCCGTCCTCGGCATCATGGTCATAGGCATAGCCTGCGCCATACCCTTGCTCTTTCATCATCTTAGTCGGAGCATTGAGGATATGTTTGGGCGGCGGCTCGCTTCCCGATTTTCGCGCGGCATCTCTGGATGCCTTATAGGCGACATATCCCGCGTTGGTTTTTGGGGCGAGCGCGAGGTAGATGACCGCCTGCGCCAAAGCCAATTCGCCCTCGGGGCTTCCAAGCCGTTCATACGTCTCCCACGCATGCAGACAAATCGTTTGAGCATTAGGGTCGGCCAGCGCGATGTCCTCAACAGCCATGCGCAAGATTCGACGTGCCAAATACCGAGGGTCTTCGCCGCCCTCTAACATGCGTGAATACCAGTAGAGCGCAGCATCAGGATCTGAACCGCGCACGGACTTATGCAGTGCCGAAATCAGGTTGTAATGCTCTTCACCAGACTTATCGTATTTCGCCGCCCGTCGCATCAGACGGGTAGTAAGCTGGTCGACACCCAAAGGCGTGGTAATTTTCCACGCGAGAACCTGTTCGATCAGGTTCAGCAATGCACGCCCGTCCCCGTCGGCCATGTCCAAAAGCGCCGTGCGCGCCGCAGGTTCGAGCAACAGCGTTTTACCCGCCTCGTCCTCTGCCCGCGCTGCCATTTTCTCAAGCTCCTCGATCGATAAGCGATTGAGCACCAAGACCTGCGCACGGCTCAGAATAGCAGCGTTTAGTTCGAACGATGGGTTTTCGGTCGTCGCCCCAACGAGCACGATTGTGCCGTCCTCCATATGGGGCAAAAAGCTGTCCTGCTGGGCTTTGTTAAAACGATGAATCTCGTCCACGAACAAAAGAGTGCCACGCCCATTTGCGCGACGCAGCTTTGCCGCCTCGAACACCTTTCGAAGGTCGGGGACGCCCGTAAAAATCGCGCTGATCTGTTCAAAATGAAGTTCGGTTTCACGAGCAAGCAATCGCGCAATCGTCGTCTTACCAACACCCGGTGGACCCCAGAGGATCAAGGACGACAACGACCCCGACGCGAGCATAACCCCCAAGGGGCCATCGGGGCCAAGAACCTGCTCTTGCCCGATCACCTCGGCCAACGTCTGCGGCCGCAGCCGATCCGCTAGGGGACGGGGCGCGTTAGGTGTCTGAGGTGCAGGTGTTTCGAAAAGATCGGACATGGGCGCAACCTACGCCCGCGTCCGATCTTTGGCAAAGGGTCAGTGAAGTTTGTCCCCAAGATCAAACCAGACGGCCTGATAGTCCACGCCCCCCATATCCATCACCCGTCCTGCTGGTGAAATGTCGAGTGCCGCCCGTTTGGACCAACGTGTCCAATTGGCGGGTAGCAGAGCAATCATCTTACGCGCGTTCAGTTCCCGACCCGCCGTAACGATCTGGCCTGTTAGTAACAGCCGCACGCGCAACCGAATATTGTTGGGAATATCGTGGCCAATGAAGCCTCGTGTCACCTCCCAAATGCCCTCATCAATCGGGGCATCCTCATACAATAGGTCCTGCGGAATGGTTTCCAAAAGGCCCCTCTGTGCGTCGCGGATCATGTAACTGTAAACGCCACACCGCGCCGTCGTGGGTGTCATACGGGCCCCTGCCAACACGCAGCCCGTTGCATCATGCACGGCAACCCAACGTGATTGTGGCGTGTCGTATTGATCGTATTCCATGCCCATCGTCTCGGGCAGGTCCCACGATCGTTTGACGATGAAAGAATCCCGCCGTGCCCGCAGGATATTTGCGAAAAGTTCGCCGTGATTGTGCATATTGGCGAACGAAAGAACGGTGCTCAGCATCAGTGCCTCCAGCGAGGGTTAAGGGTCACACAACCCTGCATCCGCATCCCGAAAAGGACGTCAGAGCAGCCTGTAATCCCTCGCTTTCTGGATGGCCTCTACCGTCGTGCGGGCCTGAAGGCTCGAACGGGCGGCGGTCAACCGCGCTTTAAATGCGCTTTGAGAAATTCCGAGTTTTGCAGCAGCCGCAGCATAACGATCCCCCTCGGCAATCCGCCGCAGGGCTT
Source organism: Aestuarium sp. (assembly GCF_023253315.1). Classification (NCBI taxonomy): domain Bacteria; kingdom Pseudomonadati; phylum Pseudomonadota; class Alphaproteobacteria; order Rhodobacterales; family Paracoccaceae; genus Aestuarium; species Aestuarium sp. The sequence continues at coordinate 5,344 of NZ_JALRGW010000030.1, read as the reverse complement.
CTGTTTGGGCGTCCGTTAAGGACTCGGGGGGCTGATAAATGGTATGAAGCGCGTCGATTACATCGGCAAAAGACGCAATCTCTGTATCCGTAAACTCGCGATCTGGCCGCGAGGCCGTCGCTATGGTCCGTGAGTTGAGCGGTCCGAAAGACACTGCGATCCCAAAATTCATCCCAAATTCCTGCGCCTGTCCAAGAATGTCGAACGGGTCCGGAATATCAATTTCGCTCCAGCGGCAAGTGCCCACCCGATCAAGCCCCCACGCAATGATCGGATCACGGAGCGCGTAAGCCTCCTTAATGTAGTGATTAACCCATAGGCTCGGGTAAGTTTGATGAGTGAACAAAGGCAGCGTGTGCCGAATGTGCAGTCCGAAAAAGAAACCATTCGGCGCGATTTGATCGAGCCTCTCTAAATGTGTTTCGATTCCAAATACCTGAGCCATACCGCGATATTTTCAACCTAAGGTTTATAGGTCAACCTATAATTGTATCGCAAATATTCACTACCCAGAAATGGCGAAATGAAAAACCCCGCCAGCTATGCTGACGGGGTTCCCAAAACTAGCGATGGTCGAGACTTATTCGTCGTCGCCCAGCAGAGCTTCTTCTGCTTCAAGACGTGCACGGTCTGCTGCGCCTTTTGCGTCAACATCACGGTCAACCAGCTCGATGATCGCCATCGGAGCCATGTCGCCATAACGGAAGCCAGCTTTCAGAACGCGGCAGTAACCACCGTTACGCTCTGCGTAACGCGGGCCGAGGACTTCAAACAGTTTCGCAACGTGAATGTCTTGTTTCAGCTGCGCATCAGCCTGACGGCGTGCGTGCAGGTCACCACGTTTGCCAAGAGTGATCAGCTTGTCGATGACGCGCTTGAGTTCTTTTGCTTTCGGCAGGGTGGTTTTGATTTGTTCGTGTTCGATCAACGAACCAGCCATGTTCGCAAACAGAGCTTTACGGTGTTCGTGAGTACGATTCAGACGGCGGTAACCGCGAGCGTGACGCATTTTAATTCTCCTAGCGTTTTATGCTTTGTCTGGTGGCCTATGCGTATTGGCCACTCTCCTTGGGGCGGGATTGCCCGAAAAGGCAGGACGTTTCCGCCCTGCCCACCGAATCCAGAATTAGAACTGGTCTTCGAATTTCTTTGCGAGGTCTTCGATGTTGTCTGGCGGCCAATCCTCGACGTCCATGCCGAGGTGCAGACCCATGCCAGAGAGCACTTCTTTGATCTCGTTGAGCGATTTGCGGCCGAAGTTCGGAGTGCGGAGCATCTCTGCTTCGGTTTTCTGGATCAGATCGCCAATGTAAACGATGTTGTCGTTCTTCAGGCAGTTTGCCGAACGTACGGACAGTTCCAGTTCGTCCACTTTCTTGAGGAGAAGCGGGTTGAACTCGAGACCATCGTCGTCCGAACCAGCGGAAGCCGATTCCGGTTCGTCGAAGTTTACGAAGATCGACAGCTGGTCCTGCAGAATGCGAGCTGCGTAAGCGACTGCATCATCCGGGGTCAGCGAGCCGTCGGTTTCAACTTTCATCGTCAGTTTATCGTAGTCGAGAACCTGACCTTCACGGGTCGGCTGAACGTCATACGATACTTTTTTAACCGGCGAGTAGATTGCGTCGATCGCGATGAGGCCGATCGGTGCATCTTCTGGCTTGTTTTTGTCTGCAGCTACGTAGCCTTTACCGGTGTTAACGGTAAGTTCCATGTAGAGGTCAGCGCCATCGTCGAGGTGACAGATAACGTGATCTTTGTTCAGAACTTCGATGCCTGCGGATTCCGAAATGTCACCGGCGGTAACAACGCCCGGACCTTTGGCCTGAACGGTCAGACGCTTCGGACCTTCGACGTCCATGCGGATCGCAACGCCCTTGAGGTTCAGGACGATGTCGGTGACGTCTTCACGTACACCAGCAACAGACGAAAATTCGTGCAGAACGTTATCAATGTGAACTGCAGTGATCGCAGCGCCTTGCAGCGACGACAGCAGGATACGACGAAGTGCGTTGCCCAGTGTCAGACCGAAACCACGCTCGAGCGGTTCAGCAATAACAGTGGCCTGACGCTGCGGGTCATTGCCCGGTTTTACGTCAAGTTGGGTCGGCTTGATAAGTTCAGCCCAGTTCTTGTGGATCATGCGTCCCTCCATACTTGTCTGCCTTTCATGTCCCAAAAGGCAAACGCCCGAGGTTTAAAATGACGTACTGGGGCCGTGGAAAAACCACAGCCCCAGTGGGATAATCGATATTAGACGCGGCGGCGCTTCGGCGGACGGCAGCCGTTATGTGCCAGCGGGGTCACATCACGGATCGAGGTGATGTTGAAGCCAACAGCAGCCAGAGCGCGCAGAGCGGATTCACGACCCGAACCTGGACCCTGAACTTCTACTTCAAGCGTCTTAACGCCATGTTCCTGAGCTTTCTTGCCAGCATCTTCTGCAGCCATCTGAGCAGCATAAGGGGTCGACTTACGCGAGCCCTTGAAGCCCATGGTGCCAGCGGACGACCAAGAGATCGCGTTGCCCTGGACGTCAGAGATCAGGATTTTGGTGTTGTTGAAGGTGGAGTTCACATGAGCAACGCCTGCTGCGATGTTCTTGGAAACTTTTTTCTTACCACCACGACGGGTATCACGAGCCATTGTCTATGCCCTCCCTTACTTCTTCTTACCAGCGATGGCCTTTGCAGGGCCTTTGCGGGTGCGAGCGTTGGTGTGGGTACGCTGACCGCGAACGGGCAGGTTACGACGATGACGCAGACCGCGGTAGCAGCCGAGGTCCATCAGACGCTTGATGTTCATCGTTACTTCACGGCGCAGGTCACCTTCAACGGTGACGTTTGCGTCGATGTATTCACGGATTGTCAGAACTTCAGCATCGGACAGTTCGTTTACACGACGGGTCAGATCGATGTTGCATGCTTCGCAAATCTGGTTTGCGATGAACGGGCCGATGCCCGTGATGTAGGTGAGGGCGATTGGAACCCGCTTAGCAGTCGGGATGTTCACGCCGGCGATACGTGCCACGTTAGCTTTCCTTTTCGTTGCGATTCCGTCGTTCCGGAATCTTTTTTCACAACGGAAGCCCGAGAGGAGAAACCTTGCGGGCCACTGTTCATGAGGTGGTCATGCGAATCGGGAGCGACCCGAAAAACATGGTTGATTCCCCCAAAAGGGATGGGGCTGTTTATGGGGGCTTTTCGAACGGGTCAACCCCTTGAAGGCAAAAGGCCCGCGAAACATGTCGCAGGCCTTACACCAATGCTTAGAAGGGTCAAATTAACCCAAAATGTCAGCGATGCTTTTCGCAACATCGTCCATGCTAGCCAGACCATCGACCGACTTCAGACCGCCTTTGGCATAGTAGTAGCCGATCAGCGGGCTGGTCTGTTTGTAGTAGGCAACCAGACGAACGCGAAGTGCGTCCTCGTTGTCATCCGCACGAACTGGTTGACCTGCAGCAGCCGCAGCCTCAGCGCGACCCACGATGCGGCTCACAAGAACCTCATCATCTACCTGCAGTTCGATAACCGCGTCCAGCTTCTGACCCATTTCAGACAGCAGACCATCCAGTGCGTCAGCCTGAGCAAGAGTGCGCGGGAAGCCATCAAAGATGAACCCACCAGCAGCGCCCTGCTCTAGTTTTTCGCGGATAAGACCGATGACGATTTCATCGGTGACGAGATTGCCAGCGTCCATGACTGCTGCAACCTTCTTACCCATTTCAGTGCCGCTTGTGCGTGCCTCGCGCAGCATGTCGCCAGTCGACAGCTGCACCATGTTGCGTTCCTCCACAAGCTTTTGAGCCTGTGTTCCCTTACCCGCACCCGGCGGTCCAAGCAGAATAATGTTCATCGACGAGCCGGTCCCCTGTTCCGTTTATTGGCACCACGTTTGCCACGCAGTTGCGATTTTTCAATGAGGCCTTCGTATTGGTGAGCGAGCAAATGAGACTGCACTTGCTGGATTGTATCCATCCCAACCGACACGATGATCAGCACTGAAGTGCCGCCAAAATAGAAAGTGAAACCGGAAAAGCTACGGATAATCTCTGGCATGAGACAAACTAACGCAAGGTAAGCCGAACCGAGCACGAGAACGCGGGTCACAACGTAGTCGAAGTATTCCGCAGTACGTTTGCCTGGACGGATGCCAGGAACAAAGCCGTTCTGGCTCTTGAGGTTCTCAGCAACTTCGTCGGTCTTGAACGCAACTTCTTTGGTGTAGAAGTAAGTGAAGAACACGATCATCGCTGTGAAGAACAGCAGATAGAGCGGCTGACCGGGGCCAAAATATGCGAGAACCCACGACAGAACAGCGTTAGAGGTCTGTTCGGTGAAGGTCGCGATGGTTGTCGGCAGCAACAAAAGTGCAGACGCAAAGATCGCAGGGATAACGCCAGCTGGGTTAACCTTGATCGGGAGGTGCGAAGAACCGCCGTCATACACCTTCATACCGCGCTGTTGGCGAGGGTATTGAATGTGGATCTTGCGCAGCGAGCGTTCCATGAACACCACAAATGCAAGCACCGCAGCAAGCATCACGATTACACCGATCACAAGCATCCAGTTGCTGGTCTGCTGAGCGGTAGACAGGAACTGCGCCGCAGCGGCAGGAAGTTCAGCCACGATACCAACGAAAATGATCAGCGAGATACCGTTGCCGATGCCGCGGCTGGTGATCTGTTCACCCACCCACATCAGGAACATGGTGCCGCCGACGATGGTGATCATCGTCGATGCGCGGAAGAACAGACCCGGATCATGAGCCATATCGCCCGATTCTAGCGAAACCGCGAGGCCGTAGGCCTGGAACAGCGCCAAAACCACGGTACCGTAACGGGTATACTGAGCGAGCTTCCGACGACCTTGATCGCCTTCTTTCTTCAGTTGCTTCCACGGCTCATACATGGAGCCCATCAACTGCACGATAATCGATGCAGAGATGTAGGGCATGATGCCAAGGGCAAAGATACCCATACGGCTCAATGCGCCGCCCGTGAACATGGCCAGCATACCGCCGATACCCGTGTTCTGAGATGCAAAGAAGTTCTGAAGCGCGTCGATATCGATCCCAGGCACGGGAATATAAGTGCCGAGGCGATACACGATCAGAAGTCCGATGGTGAAGAAGATGCGCTGACGAAGCTCTTTGGCCTTACCGAAGGTAGACCAGTTGAGGTTTGCCGCCATTTGCTCTGCTGCTGAAGCCATAAGTCGGTGTCTCTTTCATCGAAAACGCCGCCGACCGGTTTTCCCGGACGGCGGCGCAAGGAAACTAGTTAGGTAAGTAAGCGCCCGTAAGGGCACTCACAACCCTTATTCTGCTGCTGCAACAACAG